>DAOUEO010000019.1:0-4844 GCA_034430455.1 Dehalococcoidia bacterium
GTGGAGGCGTACGGCCGCGATCTGGCTGATCACCCCGATCTTGCCGACCTTCTGCGCGATCTGCACGAGGTCGAGGGGCTGGAGCGCATCCGTTTCCTCACGTCGTATCCGGCGGACGTGACGGAGCGGATCATCGACGCCGCGGCCGGGCTGCCCAAGGTGTGCGAGTGCTTCAACCTGCCCCTCCAGTCGGGCGACGACGAGGTGCTGGCGCGGATGCGCCGCGGCTACACGACGGCCGAGTACCGGGCGGTGGTGGAGCGCATCCGGCAGCGGATACCGAATGCGGCGATAATCACGGACGTGATCGTCGGCTTCTGCGGCGAGACGGAGGCGCAGTTCGGGCACAGCTACGACGTGCTGGCTGAGCTGCGGTTCGACAAGGTGCACGTGGCCGCTTATTCGCCGCGGCCGGGCACGATCGCCGCGCGCACCATGGAGGACGACGTGCCGCCGGAGGCGAAGCAGAGGCGTCTCCAGGCAGTGGAGTCGCTGGAGGCGCGCGTCGCCGGTGAGATAAACGCCGCGCTCGTGGGGAGCGTCCAGGAGGCGCTGGTGGAGGGGTCGCGACGGGGAAGATGGAGCGGGCGCACCCGCACGGATAAGCTGGCGCACTTCACGGGCGACTGCGGGGTCGGTGATCTGGTCAAGGTGCGGATAGAGAGAGCGAGTCCGTGGTCGCTCCAGGGCAAGGTGATCGACGGAGGCTAGAGTCATGAAGGGGAAGGCCGTCCCCGGCAAGAACGAGGGCGCCGGCCAGCCGGTCGTGGCGGTCTTCGTCGTGATCTTCACCGTGCACGAGCAGGAGCTGAAGGTGCTCCTCATCCGGCGCGACCTCGATCCCTTCCGAGGGTGGTGGGCGATACCGGGCGGCCGCCTGGGGACAGGGGAGCCGCTGGACGAGGCGGCGGCGCGCAAGCTGGTCGAGGAGACGGGGGTGCGCGACGTGTACCTCGAGCAGCTCTACACGTTCGGCGACCTGGATAGGACGGCGTCCGCCGGGGCGCTGGCGATCGGCTACTTCGCGCTGGTGAACTACGGCAGCGTCAGCCTGCCGAAGCGGGAGGACTGGCCTACCGCCTGGTTCTCGATAGACGATCTGCCCGCCTCTCCGACAGGCCAGCGGGAGCTCGCCTTCGACAACCGGCAGGTGCTCGACTACGCCCGGCGCCGGCTGCGCTATAAGCTGGAGTACACGAACGTCGCCTACAGCCTGCTCCCGCCCTACTTCACGATGAGCCAGCTCCAGACGGTCTACGAGTTGATCCTGGGGAAGAGGCTCGACAAGCGTAACTTCCGGAAGCGCATCCTGGCGCTGGGCATCGTCCAGCCGACGGAGAGGACGGTTATCTTCGGCGCCCACCGGCCGGCGAAGCTTTACACCTTCGCCTCCCGCCAGCCGCAGATCATCTAGCGGTCGGCAAACCCGCCACCGCGACCCTGACTAGGCCGGGGCCTCCGGCTCCGTGGCCGCCTTGCCCCACTCCCAGACGAGGAAGCCGCAGCCGGCAAGCCCCACCACGCCGACAAGGAGGACCACGAAGTAGGCTACGTCGTGGGCCTGTCCGGCGCCGCCACCGCTGAGAACGGGCATCATCGCGCTGAATATTATCGAATAGACGTCCGTCAGGCCGCCGGCACCCTGCCCGGACACTTGAGGACCACCAAACAGGAGGAGCAGCAGCCCTCCCAGCATAACGGCCAGAGGTATCACCTTCAGGCGAGCGAACAGCAGCAGCGCCCCCAACACCAGAACAAAGCCCATCCCGACGTGGATTGTCCGCACCTCGGAGGCGTTTTGGGCTGTCTCGCGGCCTGAATCCTGGTAGAGCTGGGTCGTCTGCTGGTCTTCCTCGTTGCCAAACGAGACACCCGACATGATCGACTGCTGGAGCGCCTCCGGGACAGCAGCCGGCCGGTCAAAGGCCGTGGTGCCGGCGACGACCAGGAACGCCAGCGCCAGGCCCAGGGCCACCTGATAAGCCCGCTTCGTGAGTTGGGTCGGACCGCCCAGGCGGTCAGCCAGGAACACGGCCAGCAGAATGACCGCCAAGACGAAACCCGACTGCAAGCCGGCGACCCCGGAACTGCCGAATCCATCCATGGTTTCGTGCTCCTTTCCCCGCTACCGTGGGTCTTTGAGGACCTAGCCGTTTGTCATCCCTGCTCCGGCGCCTATATCAGGCGAAAGTTACATCTTCATGTCGGAGGTTGTCAATCGGCGAGCCACGCTCCGTCTATCCCGAGGGTCTAGTTTCGGCATCCCCCTTGACAAGAAGCTCAGGCTGTGATACGTTAGTGTACACAGGACACTAACATCAGGGCGGCAACGGCAGCAACGCCCTTCCGGGAGCGCGACTCGTATGGTAAAGGAAGCGATTCTCCCCGCCACCAATCTCTGCGACGTCGATGAGGCCCTGGCGACCGTTCCCCTGCGGGAGGAGCGGTCGTTCGCGCTATGGCAGCAGGAGATCCCCTTCGAGTACTGGTTGCTGACCGCCGCCGCGCTCAGCGAACGCATCGCCGCGGCCAAGGCGAGGCTGGGCAGGCGGGTGGTGATACCGGGACACCACTATCAGCGGGAGGGTATCATCCGCTTCGCCGACGTGCGGGGCGACTCCCTCAAGCTGGCGCAGTGGGCGGCGCGCAACCCTGACGCTGAGTACATCGTTTTCTGCGGCGTCCACTTCATGGCGGAGAGCGCCGATATCCTCAGCGCGCCTCACCAGAGGGTGATCCTGCCCAACACGGCGGCGGGCTGCTCGCTGGCGGACATGGCCGCCCCCGGCGACGTCCTCTCCTGCTGGCAAGAGTTGACGGACGCCGGACTCGCCGAAGACACGCTGCCCGTCACTTACATCAACTCCGCCGCCTCCTTGAAGGCATTCTGCGGCGAGCGGGGCGGCGCCGTCTGCACGTCGTCGAACGCCCCCGCCGTCGTCCGCTGGGCGCTGGAGCGCAAGAGGCGCGTCCTCTTCTTCCCCGACCAGCACCTGGGCCGGATTACCGGCGTCGACATCGGCATCCCCCTGGAAGAGATGCCGCTGTGGGACTACGAGCTGACCCCCTGCAGTCTGGGCGGGAACACGCTGAGGGAACTGGAAAGCAGCCGGATGATCCTGTGGAAGGGGTACTGCAGCGTCCACCAGCGGTTCACGGTGGAGCAGGTGCGGCGGGCGCGGGCGCGTTACCCCGACGTCAGGGTGGTGGTTCACCCGGAGTGCTCGCTGGAGGTGATCCGGGAGGCGGACTGCTACGGCTCCACGGAGTACATAATCAAGGCCGTCACGGAGGCGCCGGCGGGGAGCCGCTGGGCGGTGGGGACGGAGATCAACCTGGTGAGCCGGCTGGCCCACGAGAACCCGGAGAAGACGGTCTTCTGCCTCGACCCGGAGGTCTGCCCCTGCGCCGACATGTATCGCATCCATCCCGCCTATCTGTGCTGGGCGCTGGAGCGTCTGGTGGCGGGCGAGGTGGTGAACGATGTGAAGGTGGAGGAGGAGACGGCGCGCTGGGCGAAGGTGGCGCTGGAGCAGATGCTGGCGATAGCCTAGCAGGCCATCCGACCGGCTCCTGGGACAGCCTCAGAAAGCTATGTGGTACTTTCCCACCCACCCGCCCAGGGATGTATATGGGGAATCAGGGGGACACCCCCTGAAACCCCCGGCAGAGGGGGCATACCCCCTCTGCACTCCCCCCTCCTGAGCGGACTCTGAGAGCCGTGGCCTCTAGATACCAGAGAAGGAACGGGAGGCAGTGCAGCACTACGATTACGTCATCGTCGGCTCCGGGATAGGGGGGCTTTTCGCCGCCCTCCTCGCGCGCGACCACGGCAGCGTCCTCATCCTCACCAAAGGCTCCATCGACGAGTGCAACACCCAGCACGCCCAGGGGGGGATCGCCGCACCCGTCGGCCCCGACGACTCGCCGGAGCTCCACTATCAGGACACGATCACCGCCGGCGCCGGCCTGGTGGACGAGGCGGCGGCGCGCATCCTGACGGGGGAGGCGACGGAGCGCATCGCCGACCTGGTACGCTTCGGGGTCCCGTTCGACAGCATGGACGGCGCGGTGGCCCTGGGCCGCGAGGGGGCGCACAGCCGGGCGCGCATCCTCCACGCCGGGGGCGACTCCACCGGCGCCCACATCGAGCTCTCTTTAAGCCGCCTGGCCCAGATGCCGCGGATCACGATCCTCGAGTACTGTCTGGCCGAGGAGATCCTGGTGGAGGACGGCGCCGTCCGGGGCGTCAGGGCGCTCGACGAACGCGCCAACAGCCGCGAGGAGTTCTCCTGCCGCTTTCTCATCCTGGCGACGGGCGGCTGCGGCCATCTCTACAGGGTGACCACGAATCCGGATGTCGCCACCGCCGACGGCGTCGCCCTGGCCTATCGCGCGGGCGCCGAGATCACGGACATGGAGTTCATCCAGTTCCACCCGACGGCCCTGCGCATGCCCGGCGTCCCCACGTTCCTCATCTCGGAGGCGGTACGCGGCGAAGGCGGCGTCTTGCGTACGGTCGAAGGGCGCGCCTTCATGAGCGAGTACCATCCGCAGAAGGACCTGGCGCCGCGCGACGTCGTCGCCCGCGCCATCGTGGAAGAGATGATGCGCGGCGGCCATGATCACGTCTATCTCGACATCACGCACCTGCCGCCGGAGAAGGTCAGCGCCCGCTTCCCGCAGATCTACCGCTACTGCCTCGACCACGGGCTGGATATCACCAGGGAGCCGATCCCCGTCTCGCCGGCGGCGCACTATATGATGGGCGGCGTGCGCACGAACACCTGGGGGGAGACGAACAGGCGCGGCCTCTACGCCTGCGGCGAGGTCGCCTGCACGGG
>DAOUEO010000020.1:0-8126 GCA_034430455.1 Dehalococcoidia bacterium
TAACGTCAGCGCCATTAAGCTGACCATAGACGGCCGTAGGTGCAATGTGGGCTTTTTCAGCGACGTCACCGAGCGCAAGAAGGCGGAGGAGGCGCTGCGGGAGAGCGAGGAGAAGTACCGCCAGATCTTCGAGAACATCCAGGATATCTTCTACCGGACAGATGCCGAAGGCATCATCACCGAGATCAGCCCCTCGGTGAAGCGGTGGGGGTACACCCCCGACCAGCTGATCGCTACACAGGTGCTCGATGTCTATGAGAATCCGGAGGAACGAGCGGCGCTGGTGAAAGCGATCATTGAGCATGGAGAGGTCACTGACCATGAGATCCGGCTGAGGGCCAGGGATGGCCACTTGATCAATACTTCTGTGAGTGCTCATGTCCTTCGCGGCCCTGATGGCACACCCATCGGGATCGAGGGCCTCCTCAGAGACATCAGCGAGCGCAGACGGGCGGAGGAGGCGTTGCGTAGCCGCGCAACGGAACTGGAAGACCTCAACAGACGACTGGTACGCGCCCATGACGAGCTTGCTAACTCGCGGGCGCAGCTAGTGGAGAAATCGGCGCTGCTGCAAAGCGTGGTTGAGGCGCAGGTCATGCCCCTGTCGGAGCAATTCCAGGGGAGAGCGGGCGCGGTATTGAGCCGCCTCGCCGGCGTTGTACCGGCCGACGCCTTCGCCCTTGCAGCCATGTCCGACGATCAGCCCCTGATCCTCACATTCGCTCCTGCCGGGTCGAGCCGGCGGGTTACAGATGAGATACGGCGTCGGATGTCGGACGCTGCCGAGATAGTGTTGGGCCGCAAGCTACCGAGAACGATCCCTCTCCAGTTCGAGCCCATCACGACCGGGTCGGCGAAGGTGGGACCCATCCGCTCCCACGCGATCCTCCCCCTGACATCGCCCGACTGGGACATGCAGGTCCTGGGCGGCATGTTCAGCCGCAAGGCAAACGCCTTCCAGCACGATCATGTTGCGCTCTTCTCCTCAGTCGGGGTCAGCCTTGCCTCCCTCTACTTGGCACGCATTCTCCACGCCAAGGAGAAAGAGCTGCAGCGGCGGCAATCGGAGTTCGTCGCCACCGTCTCCCACGAGTTGCGCACGCCCATCCATTCCATCTGGGGCTTCGTCAAGCTGCTGTTGGCGGGGAAGGCTCAGGATGAGAAGGTTTGCGGGGAATTCCTGGGGATCATAGACCGCGAGTGCGCGCACCTGGCGGCGCTGGTGGGCGACTTTCTCGACGTCAGCAAGATCGAGGCCGGTCGGATGGAGCTGCGAAAGGAGCCGTTGTCCCTCGATGAGCTGGTGGCCAAGACGGTAGCCGCGTTCAAGACCGTGGCTGATGAGAAGGCCCTCACCATCGATACCGATCTGCCGACAGACCTGCCACCTGTTGAAGGAGACACCGAGCGCCTCGGCCAGGTGCTGGCGAACCTCGTGAGCAATGCCATCAAGTTCAGCGAGGACGGCGGAACGATCATGGTGCGTGCCCGAGTGGAAGGGCCGGAGCTGGTGGTCAGCGTCCAGGACCAGGGCTTCGGCATAGCGAAAGAGGCCCTGCCCCACCTCTTCGAGAGGTTCTATCAGGCCGACGACTCAGGTACACGCCAGCGGGGAGGCACCGGCCTGGGGCTCTACATAAGCAGGCAGATCGTGGAGGCGCACGGGGGCCGCATCTGGGTGGAGAGCAGAGTGGGCAGGGGTAGCACCTTCAGCTTCGCCATTCCAGTCGCCGCCTCGGACAATGAAGACATCCGGACCGACGATGCTGCCTAGCGCTGGCCGCAAGGGACTACCCCTCCCGCAGTACCCGGAGGTCTTCCCTTTGAGGGATGGCAGCCCCGTGACAGCCGCCGAAACTTCCAGGGGAGGGTAGATCCCCCACCTTCGATGCGCGTCGAAGAGGAGAACGCTGCTAAAAGGGAGACCACATGGCAGGAAAGGTTCTCGTCGTCGAGGATGACCCCGCCGCTCTGCGGCTGGTGAGCTTCACCCTGGAGTCTGCGGGCTATGAGGTCATTCCGGCCGCCAACGGCATCGAGGGCCTGCGCAAGGCCCAGGAGGAGGCGCCGGACCTGTTGGTGCTCGACCTCATGCTTCCCGGAATCGACGGTTACGAGGTCTGTCACCGGCTGCGCTCCGACCCGGCTGGTCGTGAGAGGCGCCTACCCATCCTGATGCTGACGGCCAAGTCTCAGGAGACGGACCGGGCCATGGCCGAGAAGATGGGCGTTGACCGCTACCTCTGCAAACCAGCCACGCCGGAAGAGATCACGGCGGCAGTTCGTAGCCTCATTTCCCAACGCTAGGAGCGATATGCCTGAACCACCGTCAGCTCTGCCGGACAAGAAGCTGGACGAGATCCTGGTCGATGCCGGTTTGCTCACGCGGGACCAGCTTGCCCGGGCGACGGAGAAGGCCGGTCACCTCCGATGGCTGCTGGACTACCTGCTTGACGAGGGGCTGCTGTCAGCAGAGGACATAGCGATGGCTCTCAGCCTCCAGCTCAACCTGCCCATCATTGACCTGAAGCGCCATGCTGTACAGCCCGCGGCGCTCAGCCTCGTCCCGGAGGAATACGCCCGCCAGCATAACCTGATCCCCATCGACATCGTCAACGATGCCTTAGTCGTCGTAATGGCGGACCCGACGAACATCCAGGTCCAGGAAGACCTGAGGGCGCGGGCCAAGAAGCTCATCCAGCCCGCCGTCGGCATCCCCGCTGACATCCGCGAAGTTATCAGTCAGAGCTATCGGGCGCGCGGCGAGATCGAGGAGCAAGCTGGCCTGGTGGCCCATCTGGCGGCCGAACCGGCAGCGGAAGATGCGGCCATGCCGGACATGACAGCCAACACCCCCATCGCGCGGACGGCGGATATGCTCATCTCCCAAGCAGTGCGAGACAGAACGTCCGACATCCACCTGGAGCCCAAGGAGGATTGTCTGCGTGTCCGCTACCGCATCGACGGGGTTCTACACGAGGTGCACACCCTGCCCCTGAGCGTCCATGCTCCGCTCATCTCCCGGCTCAAGGTGAAGGCCGGCATGAACATCGCCGAGCGCCGGCGTCCTCAGGACGGCCAGTTCTCTGTCCAGCTCGAGGGCAAGGATGTGGACTTCCGCATCTCCACATTCAGTAGCACCTGCGGCGAAACGATGGTGTTGCGGGTGCTGGACAAGTCTCTCTCTCTGATACCCTTGGAGGATCTGGGGTTCCTGCCGGAGACCCTGGAGCGCTACTCGCAGATGCTTCGTACTCCCTTCGGCATGGTCCTCGTGGGCGGTCCCACCGGCTCCGGCAAGACCACCACCCTGTACGCGTCGGTGAACCAGCTCGATCAAAAGGGGCGGAACATCGTCACCATCGAGGATCCCGTCGAGTACCGGTTCGACGACATCACCCAGACCCAGATGAACCCGCAGGCCGACATCACGTTCACTAGCGGACTGCGCGCCATGATGCGGCTTGACCCGGATGTGATCTTGGTGGGCGAGGTGCGGGACAGCGAAACAGCCGGTTTGGCCACCCAGGCGGCCCTCACCGGTCACCTGGTACTCTCCTCAATCCACGCCAATGACGCTGTAGGGATACTGTTCCGTCTCATTGACCTGGGGGTTGAGCCGTTTCTCGTCTCGTCGGCGCTGCTGGGCGTGATCTCCCAGCGGCTGGTGCGGCGCGTGTGCTCGCGCTGCCGGGAGCTGGCGGACGTGCCACCGGAGGAGCAGAGCGCCTTCGAGGAAGAGTTGGGCGAGAGAGCGGAGCAGCTCTACTACGGCGCCGGCTGCAACTTCTGCGCCGACACCGGCTACGCGGGACGGACGGGGGTACTCGAGGTCTTGTTGCTCAGCGAGCAGCTCCGCGGCATGCTGCTGAAAGGCGCAAGCTCCGGCGAGATCAGAACTCAGGCCATCAAGGAGGGGATGATCACCATGCGGCGGGCTGGCATGCTGAAGGCCCAGGAGGGCATCACCACGCCGCGTGAGGTGATCAGGAACGTCTTCTCCATTGTGTAGACGCTTGACAGGAGGCCACCTTAGGCATGTCTACCTCCCACCAGGACACACAGCCTGACCAGATCGACAACGCGACACCGGCGCGCATCCCCATGACACGGGCATTCCGCCGCAGCAGGATCCGGGCGGGCTCGCCGCGGCGTCCGGCGACAAGAAGCGTGGGATTTCCCTGGGGCCCAGCACCTTCGGGCCTGACGATGACCCCGATTCCCTCGTCGCCGCGGCCCGGCAGGCCCTCACAGCGATAGGCATCACACTGCAGCAGACTGCATAGGGACGAACCATCAATGACTGAACCGCGGGACAAGACGGCGAAGCGCAAGCGGAGCAAGGAATTGATGCGGGATCGGACGCACGAACTTGGCGGACGGGTCAAGGAACTGAGTTGCCTCCTTGAAATCTCCAAGCTGGTTCAGAGGCCGGACATCTCGCTGGAAGAGATACTCCAGGGGACCGTCAACCTCATTCCTCCAGGCTGGCAGGATCCGGAGGTGACGTGCGCGCGGATCGTCTTCGAGGGCCAGGAGTTTCGGACGGAGAACTTCCGAGAAACGGCCTGGAAGCAGACCAGCGACCTCATCGTGAATGGCGAGCGGAGCGGCGCTGTGGAGGTCTGCTACCTGCAGAAGAAGCCGGAGGCCGATGAAGGCCCCTTCTTGAAGGAAGAGAGGGACTTGATCAATGCCATCGCCGAGAGATTGGGGCGGATCAGCGAGCGCAGGCGGGCGGAGGAGGCGTTGCGGGAATCAGAAGCGAGGTACAAGGCGCTGTTCGCAGGCGCCCCAGAGGGAATGATCGTGGCCGACCTGCACACGAAACAATTCCGCCATGCCAACCCAGCGATGTGCAGGATGTTCGGATACACTGAAGAAGAGTTATTGCGGATAGGCGTGGCGGACATTCACCCAAAGGAGTCCTTGAGCCACGTGCTAGCGGAGTTCGAGGCCCAAGCGCGGGGTGAAAAGCCGTCGTCACCTGACATTCCCTGCCGGCGCAAAGACGGCAGCCTATTCTACGCTAACGTCAGCGCCATTATGGTGGCCTTAGACGGCCGTCGGTGCAATGTGGGCTTTTTCACCGACGTCACCGAGCGCAGGCGGGACGAGAGGTTGCTGCGAGATGGCGAGGAGCGGTTTCGCAGCGTCCTGGAGGTGTCCCGCGACCTGATCTACAGGCTGAACCTGCAAACCCGCACCTACGAGTACGTTAGCCCATCCGTGCGCCGGCTAGTCGGGTTCGCACCCCAGGAGATCGTCGCCATGGGCATCGAAGGGGTTAGAGAGAGGTTCCATCCTGAGGACAGAGAGAGGCTTGGAACACACCCAAGCCGCCTGCCCGATGACACTGTTGAAGACCGAAAGGCTCCAACAATTGAGTACCGCTGGCACTGCAAGGACGGAGAGTATCGCTGGCTTAGCGACAATCGCGCCTTTGTTCTCGATAAAGATGGGAGGGCGCTGGCCTTAGTTGGCACCGTCCGCGACATCACGGAGGACAAGCAGGCGGAGGAGGCACTGCGCGAGAGCGAGGAGCGCTTCCGTTCGCTGAGCGCCTCCGCCCCGATCGGCATCTTCTTGACAGATGCCAATGGCAAGGTCATCTACGCCAACGAGCTCCTGCAAGAGATCTCCGGACTGGCCTCTGACGAAAGCGCGGGGTCCCAATGGACCAGGGTTATCCATCCGGATGACCGCGAGGCGCTGCTCCAGGGGCAGGCCAAAGCGGTGGCCGAAGGTGGCGAGTTCACGTACGAATTTCGAATAGTGACACCGCAAGGAGAGACCCGTTGGGTACACGTACACACTGCGCCGACGCTCTCGGAGGAAAGCGAGCAAAGCGGCCGCGTTGGCACGCTGGAGGACATCACGGAGCGGAAGCAGGCGGAGTCGGCACTGCGCGAGAGCGAAGAGAAATATCGGGACCTGTTCGAGAACGCGAGCGATCTAATCCAGAGCGCCGCAGCCGATGGTCCTTTCGTGTATGTCAACCCTGCCTGGCGGGAAACCCTTGGATACAGCGAGGAAGAGATCGGGGGCCTCTCCTTCATGGATATCATTCACCCCGACAGCAAAGCACACTGCGCGGAGCTGTTCGAGCGTGTGATGGCCGGGGAGTGCGTTGATCACATTGAGGCCATGTTCGTTACCAAGGAGGGCAAGACAATCGCAGTTGAAGGAAGCGCCAGTGGCGCTGTCAAGGATGGCGAGATCGTTGGCACCCGCGGCATCTTCCGGGACATCAGCGAGCGCCAGCGCGCGGAGGAGGAGAGACGCAAGGCCTACGAAAGCATAGTCTTCCTCCTGGCAACAGCCGCAGAGGCCCGCGACCCCTACACAGAAGACCACCTGCCCAGGATAAGGGGCTTCGCGGAAGCGATAGCGGCCGAGCTGGGTCTGCCGCCCGACGAGATCAGGGAGATCGGCTTGTCCTCCCTCCTCCACGACTTGGGGAAGATGCGGGTCCCCGATTCCATCATCACCAAACCGGGTCCCCTCTCAGCGGCAGAGTGGAAGATAATGAAGCAACATCCCCTATGGGGAGAGGAGCTGCTGGCGCCCCATCCCTGGCTGGAGACGGCGCGCCAGATCGCCCGCTGGCACCATGAGAGATGGGACGGGGGCGGCTATCCCGACGGTCTCCGTGGCGAGGAGATACCGTTGTGCGCCGCCATCGTCACCGTCGCCGACGCCCTCGACGCCATGACCAGCGACCGGCCCTACAAGAAGGCCTGGCCACCCCGCCGGGCTATCAAGGAGGTCCGAGCGCAGAAGGGTCGGCAGTTCTCCCCCGACGTGGTGGAGGCGTTCAACCGCGCCCTGCGCAAGGGAGAGATTGGGAGAATCACCTCGGCCGACTCGGCCCGCCTGCCCGAGAAATCCGAAGCTGCCTAGAACTCATCTCCCGCCATTCACCCTCTTCATTCGTCCGGATACGACTGCCATTTCGGCACCCCACACCAGAATATCACGGGTGGGCAAGTCGATGAGGTGCAATACCCCATGCTACGACTTGTCGTCCTGGACCGGCGAGAGAGATTCGGCGGAGACTTTCGTAGAATGGCTCCCCGAGCAGGACTCGAACCTGCAACCTAGCGGTTAACAGCCGCCCGCTCTACCGATTGAGCTATCGGGGAGCATTACCATCGAGATGATCGCGGGCTCTTCCCCGCGCTTCTGGCTGCCGAGCCAGGACTCGAACCTGGACTAAGGGATCCAAAGTCCCTGGTGCTACCATTACACCACTCGGCAGCGCCGCCCTATACCGTCTGGCGTTTTGACTCGAACACCCGACACGATAATCAAGGCGGGGCGTCGCCTTCCCGCCTTGCGCTGTCGACGTTGGGTGGTGCCGAAGGCCGGGATCGAACCGGCACGAGGGTCGCCCCTCAACAGTTTTTGAGACTGTCGCGTCTACCTGTTCCGCCACTTCGGCTTTGGAGCGGAAGACGAGATTCGAACTCGCGACCCCCTCCTTGGCAAGGAGGTGCTCTACCGCTGAGCTACTTCCGCCCCCCAGGATTCATTTCGCAGCCCGGCGCTTGTCCAGGGCTGCGACGCTCCCCTAATTATATCCAATCGTCTGCGCCTCGACAAGCGCCCGACCCCCTATCGCCCCTTGTACACCGCCTTCCGCTTCTGCGCGAAGGCGACGGGGCCCTCCCGCGCGTCCTCCGTCGTGTGCACCAGCAACGACAGCAGCGACTCCAGCCGCAGCCCGTCCAGAAGCGGCAGGTCCAGCCCCTTGAGCGCCGCCTCCTTCACCAGACGCACCGCAATCGGCGCGCTCTCGTTGACCTGCCGTGCCAGCGCCATCGCCGCCGCCATCAGCCCCGACGAGGGCACGACGCGATTGACCAGGCCGATCCGGTATGCCTCCTGCGCGTCGATCCGCTCGCCCGTGAAGAGCATCTGGAGCGCCCGGCCCAGGGGCACGGCGCGCGGCAGGATCTGCGTCCCGCCGCCGCCCGGTATGATCCCGCGCGTCACCTCCGTCAGAGCGAAGGTCGCGCTCTCCGAGGCGATGCGGATGTCGCAGGCCAGCGCCATCTCCAGCCCTCCCGCCAGACAGTAGCCGTTGACCGCGGCGATGACCGGCTTCCACAGCTCCATCTGGC
>DAOUEO010000021.1:0-4206 GCA_034430455.1 Dehalococcoidia bacterium
GAGGAGGGCTATCTCGTGCCCAAGGCGAACGGCCTCGTCTTTGCCGGCGCCACCGTGGAACGGGTGGGCTTTCGCAGGAATGTGACCGTCAGAGGGCTGAGCGGACTGAAGGCAATGGCGAGGTCGTTTCTGCCACAGCTTGCCGGCCTGGACCTTGTCGACGCCTGGGCGGGCTTCCGGCCCGGGTCGGCGGATGGACTGCCTATCCTGGGGCCGGTGCCCGGTTGGGAGGGGCTGAGCGTGGCGTGCGGTCACTACCGCAACGGGATACTGCTTGCGCCCATTACCGGCGACCTCATCGCCCGTTCCATTCTTGACGGCTCCTCCAAGGAGGCCCTGGCCCCCTTCAGCCCTGCTCGTTTCCTGTAGCCTTCAGGTTCGGGGCGCCCGGTTGCCCCGCCTCTCGAACCGGGCAGCCAGATGGCGGGCGGCATCTTCGACGTCATCGGCGCCGCAGACGGCGCTGATGACCGCGACGGCGTCGGCCCCCGCCTCCAGCACCTGAGCGATGTTCTCCTCGTTGATGCCGCCGATCGCCACCACCGGTATCCCCACCGCCTGCCTGACCTCGCGCAGCCGCTCTGGGCTGGCGGGGCGCGTCGTCTCCTTGCTGCCGGTGGGGAAGATGCTGCCGACGGCCACGTAGTCGGCGCCCTCCCTTTCGGCCTGGCGCGCCTCCTCCGCGTTGTTGGTGGACACCCCGACGAGAAAGCCGGCGGGGACCCAGGGTCGCACGGCGTTGACGGGCAAGTCTTCGCGGCCCAGGTGCGCGCCGTCGGCGGCGCAGGCGAGGGCGAGATCAACGTGGTCGTTGACGATGAACAGCGCCTCGTGCTGGCGGCAGAGCTCGCGGATGGAACGGGCCGGTGGCAGCTGTTCTCCCTTGTCGCGGGTCTTGTCGCGCCACTGGAGGATGCGGGCGCCGCCGCGCAGAGCATGGCGTGCCACCGCCACAGGGTCGCGCTCCCGGGTCAGCCGGGGGTCGATGATGACGTACAGCCCGCTGATCCGCAAGCGACTACCGTTTGGCTTCATTGGAACGTCCTTCCGCAAGCATCGCTACGGCCACTGGAGCCTGCCGTCCTTGTAGATGAAGCGCAGGAACTCGTCGTAGAAGGCGGCGTTCACATCCACCGGTTCCGTGAGAGCGCCGAACTCGACCAGGGCATCGTCGAGAGACCGCCACTGCTGTTCCGTCTGCCAGCCCAGGCCGTTCTCTCTCGTGACCTCCGATTCCGCCGCCTCCAGCTCCCTGTCCAGCATGAAGCGCTGGTGTTCCCGCTCCTCGCCCGGGGCGTACTCAAGGACGATGTCGATCGCCTCGTCGCGGTTGTCGCGCGCCCACTCGATGCCGTACAGCACCGCCCTTAGAAAGCGCTCTACCGTTTCCGGGTGCTCTTGCATATAGTCCTCGGTGGTGAGGTAGGTGAGGCCAAGGGTGGGCATGCCGTAGTCGGACGCGCGAAAGATGTTGACCTCTTCTCCCAGCTTGCGCCGGATGGTGTCCGGCTCGTTCGAGAGGAAGACGGGATATACGTCGACCCGACCCTCTACTAGCAGTTGCGGGGGCTGGTAGCCGACGTTCACCTCCTCGATGTCATCGAGGGTCATGCCGTGTGCCCCTAGTATTGCCAGCAGGTCCGGCGGGACGCTGCTCCGGTAGCCGACCGTCTTCCCCTTCCAGTCCGCTGGGTCGTCGAGCCCCGAATCGGCGAGCGTCACCCACCCCTGCTGTCCCGTCTGACCGATGAGGGCGATGGCGACCAGCGGCAGGCCCGGGTCGGCGATGCGCTGCAGCACGTTCGCGGCGTCGGCGGTGGTGAACTGGACCCGGCCGCTGACCAGGAGCTGCACGTGCTGGCTGCTGCCCGCCGAGTGCTGGATATCGACGTCCAAGCCCTGCTCCTGGAAGAAGCCCTTCTCCCTGGCCACGTACGCTCCCACGAAGGGCAGGTTCGCCTGGGGCTTGAATCCCGCCATGAAGGTGATCTTCTCCGCCGTTCGCGGCGTGCCCGCGGTCGCCGCGGGCTGGCCCTCCCCGTCGTCGCCGCAGGCAACCGCCAGGAAGGCGATCAGCGCGAGGGCGGCCGCGAGCCAGAGGCAGGGGAGGCGCGTCGTTCGCATTGCGTGTGCTCTTCACATGCTGATGGCCGATTCATGCCAGGACAGCAGCCGTCGCTCCAGGAAGGAAATGATCAGGTAGAGGCCGATGCCCAGTACAGTCAGAGAGATGATAGCACCAAACGCCGTAGGCATATCCAGGTTGCTGTTGGACACCTGGATCACCCTGCCCAGTCCCTCCTGGCCGCTGAACCACTCCGCCACCACGGCCCCGATCACGCTCAGCGGTATCGACACCTTGAACGCGGCGAAGAGATAGGGCAGCGAGCTGGGGAGCCGCAGCTTCAGGAAGACCTCCCACGGCGAGGCGGCAAGCGAATGAAGGAGCTCCAGGGCCCACGGGTTCACGGAGCGGAACCCCACGACGGCGTTCACCATCACCGGGAAGAAGACGATGAGGGCGGTGATAAACAGCTTGGGCATCAGCCCGAACCCGAACCAGATCGCCAGCAGGGGCGCGATCGCGACGATGGGGGTCACCTTCACCATGATCGCCAGCGGGAAGAGGCTCCGCTCCAGGAAGCGGGAGTGGGCCATGAGCACCGCCAGCAGTATTGCGACCGTCGCCCCCAGCCCGAAGCCGATCAGGGCCCCGTAGAGAGTGATGAAACCCTGGTGGGCGAAGAAGGTGGGGTCTTCGGCCAGCCGGCCGGCAATCGCCGAGGGGGCGGGCACCAGGTACTCCGGCACGTCGCGGAGGCGGACCCACGCCTCCCAGATGCCGGCGGCCAGCGTCAGCGCCAGGAACGGCGGCAGCAGGTCGCGGCCCGAGGCCAGGAGCAGCCTCCGCAACCGGTGGGTGTCCCAGGCGGCCGCGCTGGGAGGAGCAGCCACCGCCATCTGCTGACTCCGCTCCGCTATCGACTGGCTCATAGGTCACGGCTCCTTCAGGAGAGAGCGCAGCTCCGCCGCATAGTCCAGGAAGGCTGCGGTTGTCTCCGTGCCCTCGCCGCGGGGTCGTGGCAGACCGATCTCCACCGCCGCTCGCACCGTCCCCGGCGCGCTCGATAGCACGATCACCCGATCGGAGAGCAGGATCGCCTCCGGGATGCTGTGGGTAACGAAGACGACCGTCTTTCGGACGGCCTGCCCCTCTTCGAGGGACGCCTGCCAGATCCGCAGCAGCTCGTAGCGCATGCCCTCCCGTGTGATCTCGTCCAGCGCCCCGAACGGCTCGTCCATGAGAAGCAGCGACGGCTCGAACGCCAGCGCCCGCGCGATGGCGACGCGCTGCTGCATGCCGCCGGAGAGCTCGCGGGGATAGTGACGTTCGAACCCCTCCAGCCGCACCAGCTCCAGGAGCTGCTCCGGCCTGTTGCTGCGGCGGGAGCCGTTCCTGCGGTTGACCTCCAGGGGCAGGCGGACGTTCTCCAGGACGGAGCGCCAGGGCAGCAGCGAGGCGTCCTGAAAGACGTAGCCGATCTCCTTGCTCCGCTGCGCGGCCCGCGGCTCTCTTCCCGCGACTCGCACGCTGCCTGCCGTCGGCTCCAGGAGTCCGCCGATCAGCCGCAGGAGGGTGGTCTTTCCGCAGCCGCTGGGCCCGATGACGGAGACGAACTCGCCCCGGCCTGCCGTCAGGCTCACGTCCGCGAGGGCGGTCAGAGACCGGTCGCCGTTCCCAAACGTCTTCGTCAGCCGCTCGACGGCGACGTGCGCTGGCTCGTCGTAGCCCATCGCTCTATCCGTGAGCGGGCTCGGGGCCGCCTTGTTCTCTCTGCTGCCAGACCCTAACATACAGTTGCCCTTGCCTCCGCCGGTAGCGTCGACAAGTCATTCTATGATCCGGCTTCGGGGCGGGCAATCTTCCCGGCTGCCCAAGGAGGGTTCAGGTGATCGCTCTCATCGGCGGGACAGGGCCTGAGGGCATCGGGCTGGCGCTGCGGCTGGCCCAGGCAGGCGAGCGGATAGTCATCGGCTCTCGCAGCGAGGCCCGCGCCCGGGAGGCCGCCGACAAGGTCAAGGCCCGCCTGCCGCAGGCTGACGTCCGGGGCGCGGAGAACGCGGTGGCTGCCCGCGAGGCCGATGTCATCATCTTGACGGTGCCCTATGAGGGCCACCAGGAGACGCTGGAGCTCCTCCGCGATC
>DAOUEO010000022.1:0-3049 GCA_034430455.1 Dehalococcoidia bacterium
TCGTCCGCATGAGCGTCGTCGAGGCCCAGCGCTGGTTCGAGCGGCTCGCCGGCCCCCGGACGCCGCTCTCCAAACGGGAGCAGGCGATCGCCTACCAGATACTCAAGGAGATACGCGCCCGCCTCGACTTCATGGTCGAAGTCGGCCTCGGCTACCTCTCCCTCGATCGCCGCACCGCCACCCTCGCTGGCGGCGAAGCCCAGCGCATCCGTCTCGCCACCCAGATTGGCTCCGGCCTCATGGGCGTCCTCTACGTCTGCGACGAGCCCACCGTCGGCCTCCACGCCGCCGATGATGCTCGACTGATCCGCACACTGGAACGCCTCCGCGACCTCGGCAACACCGTCCTCATCGTCGAGCACGACGAAGCCATGATGCGCGCCGCCGACCACATCATCGATATGGGCCCCGGTGCCGGCGAGCAGGGCGGCGAAGTCGTCGTCGCCGGCGCCATCGACGACGTCATGGCCTCCCCCCGGTCGATCACCGGGCAGTACCTGTCCGGCAAGCGCGAGATACCCTTGCCGGCGCGGCGCCGATCGGGGAACGGCCTCCGCCTCACCGTCCACGGCGCCCGCGAGAACAACCTCAAGAATATCGATGTCAACATACCGTTGGGCGAGTTCGTCTGCGTCACCGGCGTCTCCGGCTCCGGCAAGAGCACCCTCATCGGCGACATCCTCCACAAGAACGCGGCGCAGCTCCTCTACGGCGCCCGCGACCGCCCCGGCGAGTGCGACGGCATCTCCGGCTTCGAGCACATCGACAAAGTCGTCAACATCGACCAGTCGCCCATCGGCCGCACCCCCCGCTCCAACCCCGCCACCTACACCGGCACCTTCACCCCCATCCGCGACCTCTTCGCCACCGTCCCCGAGGCGCGGATGCGCGGCTACCGACCCGGACGCTTCTCCTTCAACGTCAAGGGCGGCCGCTGCGAGGCCTGCGCCGGCGAGGGCTACATCCAGATCGAGATGCAGTTCCTCCCCACCGTCACCGTCCCCTGCGAAGTCTGCAAAGGCAAGCGCTACGACCGCGAGGCCCTTGAGATCACCTTCCGTGGCAAGAACATCGCCGAAGTCCTCGACATGACCGTCGACCAGGCGCACGACTTCTTCGCCGCTTTCCCCAAGGTCAGATCGAAGCTGGAGACCCTGCGCGACGTCGGGCTCGGCTACATCCGCCTGGGGCAGCCCGCGACAACCCTCTCCGGCGGCGAGGCGCAGCGTGTCAAGCTCTCCACCGAGCTGTCGCGCCGCTCCACCGGCCGCACCCTCTACATCCTCGACGAGCCCACCACCGGCCTCGCCTTCGAGGACACCTACGCCCTCCTGCGTGTCCTCCACCGCCTCGTCGACGGTGGTAACACCGTCGTCATCATCGAGCACCACCTCGACGTCATCAAGAGCGCCGACCAGATCATCGACCTCGGACCCGGCGGCGGCGACGACGGCGGCCGCATCGTAGCGGAGGGCACCCCCGAAGATGTCGCCGCCGTGGAGAGTAGCTTCACTGGACAGTATCTTCGTGCTAAACTACCGGAGCCGGCCCCAAAGGCCGCGGCGGTTGGCGAATGATAGAGATATTCTAGAGGAAGGAGGGCCTATGCCATCAGTCGTAAAGAAGCGGCGCAAGAAGATCCGCAAGCACAAGTACCGGAAGATGCTGAAGAAGACTCGTTGGCAGCGCAAGCACAAATAGGAATCGTTTTCTTATGAGCCTCGCCGTCACCGTATTCGTCCCCGGCGGCATCGTCATGGCCACCGATTCACGTATCAGCGCTACCCGCCATGAGAAGCGCCAGGCGGACGGCCAGGAGCGGCTCGTCGAGCAGCACCTCGTCCTCAGCGACAGCGCCAACAAGGTGCTCGCCCTCAACGAGACGCCGGTCGGCATCTCCACCCACGGAGCCGCCCTCACCCAGAACCAGATGGTGGAGAGCCACATCCTCGCCTTCGAGGAGGCGGAGGTAGAGGAGGATGAGCCTGTGCAGTCGGTCGCTGACAAACTCGTCGACTACTTTCGCCGCAACTTCCAGGGCGTCGAGGTCGGCTTCCACGTCGCCGGCTACGAGTTCGAGGACGGCCAGAGCGTCCCCTACGTCTTCGTCCGCAACACCACCCGCCCCGAGCAGGACCGCCGCACCAACCTCAATCCCGAGGGCCAGATCACCTACGGCGCCACCTTCAGCGGCGATACCCACATAGTGCAGCGTCTCATCGGCAACGGTGCCGCGCCCGCCCTCTCCATGATGCCCCTCCAGGACACCGTCGACTTCGCTATTCACCTCATCCGTACCACCATCGACCAGCTCCGGTTTGAGCCCCGCCATCCCAGCGTCGGTGGCCCCATCGACGTGCTGCTCATCACCCCGTCGGACATCGGCTTCGTCCAGCGCAAAGAGATCCACGGCCAGCAAGTGCCCAGGAGCTGAAACTCACTCTGTACTACGCGGACAGGAAAGCAGGCGAAATCTCGGAGCCTGAGGTCACCGGCTGGCACGCCGACCAATGATAGTCCTCATTGTGCCATGACGGGCGCTCGTCGCTGGTGTCTGGTCATCGCAGTCTTGTAGCGAGCACGCAATAGGGGGAGTGCAGAGGGGGATACCCCCTCTGCCGGGGGTCTGGGGGTGTCCCCCTGACTTCCCCAAAACACCCCTAGGGCGGGTGGGTGGGAAAAGAGCCGTTCATGTTACGTTGACCACCCCGACGCCGCCCACCACGCACAACGCCCGGCACGCGACAGGCCGTACCTGCTCGCCGACATCCTCCTCCCCCGACCGCTCGCGCCCGTAGTACACTATGAGCGGAGGTCACCGGCATGGATGCCCTACGACTGCTCATCCCGGAGAGAGCGATACAGCGCAGGGTACGCGCCCTGGCCGCCGAGCTATCCCGCGACTATAAAGGCCGCTCCCCCCTCTTCCTCGGCGTCCTCAAGGGTGCCTACGTCTTCCTCGCCGACCTCACGCGCCGCCTCGACGAGCCGCCGGAGATCGACTTCATCCAGCTATCGAGCTACGGCCTCAAGGGCGCCGTCGGCTCGG
>DAOUEO010000023.1:0-4122 GCA_034430455.1 Dehalococcoidia bacterium
CCCATCGTCATCCTGCGGCGGCGACCGGAGGGCGACATCGCGCCCGCCGTGGCCCCCGACAACCCCTACCTGGGGGCGATGCTCCCCTACACGCCGCTCCATCATCTATTGCTGCGGGAGATGGGCTTCCCCGTCGTCGCGACGAGCGGCAACCTCCACGATGAGCCTATTCTAACCGACGAGGGCGAGGCGCTGGCGGTCATCGGCGGCATCGCCGACCGCTTTCTCGTCCACAACCGGCCCATCGAGAGGCACGTCGACGACTCGGTGGCGCGGGTGCAACTGGGCCGCGAGACGCTCCTGCGTCGGGCGCGCGGCTACGCCCCCCTGCCCATCGTCCTCAAGCGCCCCCTGCCGCCGCTGCTCGCGGTGGGAGGGCATCTCAAGAGCACCGTCGCCGTCGCCAAGGGCAGCGACGTCATCCTCAGCCAGCACATCGGCGACCTGGAGACGGCGAAGGCCCTCTTCGCCTTCCGCAAGGTGATCGACGACCTGCTGTCGCTCTACGAGGTGCAACCGGCGGCGGTGGCCCACGACGCCCATCCCGACTACCTCTCCACCCGCTACGCCAAGGAGTCGGGCTATCCGGCCATCGCGGTTCAGCACCATCACGCCCACCTCGCCGCCTGCTTGGCCGAGAACGACCTGGAGGGCGAGGCCCTGGGCGTCACCTGGGACGGCGCCGGCTACGGCGAGGACAAGACGCTATGGGGCGGCGAGTTCCTCCTCGGCGACGCCGGCGGCTACACCCGCGTCGCCCATTTCCGCCCCTTCCGGCTGCCCGGCGGCGAGGCGGCGATCAAGGAGCCGCGGCGGAGCGCCCTCGGCCTCCTCCATGAGATGTTGGGGCCGGACGCCCTCGCGCAGGGGCTCTACCTTCCCCCCGACAGGCTGGAAGCGGAGGGCTTCCCCGAGGCTACGGCGCGGCTGCTGGGACAGATGCTCGACAAGGGGGTCAGCTCCCCCGTCACCACCAGCGCCGGCCGGCTGTTCGACGCCGTGGCGGCGATCCTGGGCATAAGGTCCGTCTCCTCTTTCGAAGGGCAGGCGGCGATGATGGTCGAGTTCCGGGCCGACGAGGGCGAGGACGGCCGCTACCCGTTCGATCTGCGGGAGGGGGAGCCCATAGTCGTCGACTGGGCGCCCATGTTCCGCGAGATCATCCGCCAGCGGGACGAGGGGGCGCCGTTGCCCGTCATCTGCGCCCGCTTCCACAATACTCTCGCGGAGGCGATACTGGAGGTGGCGCGGAAGGTCGGCGTACAGCGCGTGGCCCTGACGGGAGGGGTGTTCCAGAACCACTACCTCACGGAGCGCGCCTTCCGCCGGCTCGAGGGGGCGGGGTTCCGACCGTACATCCACCAGCGGGTGCCGCCCAACGACGGCGGCATAGCGCTGGGCCAGATCGTCATTGCGGCAGCGAGGATGGAGAAGCCATGTGCCTAGGGATACCGGGAGAGATAATATCGATTGAGGATGACGACCAGCAGTTGAGGAGGGCGAAGGTGCGCTTCGGCGGCATCACCCGCGACGCCTACCTCGACCTGGTACCCGACGCCGCGGTCGGCGACTACGTCATCGTCCACGTCGGCTTCGCCATAAGCAAGGTCGACGCGGAGGAGGCGCAGCAGACATTCGAGCTGCTGGCGGAGTTGGGCAAAGACGATGCGCTATCTGGATGAGTACCGCGACGGCGCCGCCGCCCAGAAGATGCTGCGCCTCATCGCCAGGACGGCAACCCGCCCCTGGACAGTCATGGAGGTGTGCGGCAGCCACACCCACGCCCTGCTGAAGTACGGCATCGACCGGCTCCTGCCCGACAGCCTCACGCTGATCCACGGCCCCGGCTGTCCGGTGTGCGTCACCCCCGTGGAGATCATCAACCAGGCGATCGCCGTGGCCGCCCGGCCGGACGTCATCTTCGCCTCCTACGGCGACATGCTGCGCGTGCCGGGGAGCGGCAAAGACCTGCTCAGCGTCAGGGCGGAGGGCGGCGACGTCCGCATAGTCTACTCGCCGCTGGACGCCCTCAAGCTCGCGCGCCAGAACCCCGACAGGAAGCTCGTCTTCTTCGCCATCGGCTTCGAGACCACCGCCCCCGCCAACGCCATGGCCGTCTTCCTAGCCGAGCGAGACGGCGTCGACAACTTCTTCATGCTGACCTCCCATGTCCTGATCCCCCCCGCCATTGAGGCGATCGCCTCCTCGCCCGACAACCGCGTCCAGGGCTTCCTGGCGCCGGGGCACGTCTGCACCATCGCCGGCTACACCCAGTACGAGGCGCTGGCGGCGAAGCACCGTATCCCCATCGTCGTCACCGGCTTCGAGCCGCTCGACCTCCTCCAGGGGATCTACATGCTCGTCAAGCAGTTGGAGACGGGAGGTCATGAGGTCGAGAACCAGTATGCGCGGTCGGTCAAGCGGGAGGGCAACCCCCAGGCGCAGGCCCTCATCGAGAAGGTGTTCGAGGTCATCGACCACAAGTGGCGGGGGATCGGCGTCATCCCCGCCAGCGGACTGCGCCTGAAAGGCCCCTATGCCCGCTTCGACGCCGCGAAGGCGCTGGCTTTGGAGAGCCCGCCCTCGGAGGAGGAGACGGTATGCATCGCCGGACTCGTCCTGCAGGGGGTCAAAAGGCCGGTGGACTGCCCGGCCTTCGGCGCCGCCTGCACGCCCGAGCACGCCCTGGGCGCGCCCATGGTATCATCCGAGGGAGCGTGCGCGGCCTACTATCTGTACGCGCGACGAGAAGAGACGCCGGCATGAGCCTTTTCCCCGACTGCCCCCTGCCGCTCGACGAATACCCACGCGTCCTCCTCGCCCACGGCGGCGGGGGACGGCTCACCCAGAGCCTGATCGACAAGATGCTCCTCCCCTCGTTCGACAACCCGTTCCTCGCCCCCCTGCACGACGGCGCCCTCCTCCCCTTCGACGGCCAGCGGCTGGCGTTCAGCACCGACTCCTACGTCGTCCAGCCGCCGTTCTTCCCCGGCGGAGACATCGGCCGGCTCGCCGTCTTCGGCACCGCCAACGACCTGGCGATGTGCGGCGCCCGCCCCCTCTTCCTTAGCTGCGCCCTCATCCTCGAGGAGGGGTTGCGCATGGAGAATCTCTGGCGCATTATCGTGTCGATGAAAGAGGCGGCGCAGGAGGCCGGCGTCCAGATAGTCACCGGCGACAGCAAGGTCGTCCAGCGGGGGAAAGGCGACGGCGTCTTCATCAACACCTCCGGCATCGGCACCGTCCTGCCGGGCGTGGAGGTGGGGCCGCAGCGGGTGCGGCCCGGCGACGAGATCGTCCTCAGCGGTCCCCTCGGCGTGCACGGCATCGCTGTAATGGCCCTGCGGGAGGGGCTTTCGCTGGACGCGGACGTCAAGAGCGACTCCGCCCCCGTATTCCCTATGGTGAGAGCGCTCGTGGAAGAGGGGATCGAGATCCACATGCTGAGAGACCCCACCCGGGGCGGCCTCTCCGCCGCCCTCAACGAGACGGCGAACAAGAGCAGCGTCGGTATGGTCATCGAGGAGGAGCGCCTGCCGGTCAGCCCCGAGGTGCAGGGGGTCTGTGAGATACTGGGGCTGGACCCGCTCTACGTCGCCAACGAGGGCAACTTCATCGCCATCGTGAAAGAGGGCTGGGGCGAGCGGGCGGCGGAGCTGCTGCGCAGGCATCCCCTGGGGCGCGAGGCCGTGGCCATCGGGCGGGCCGTGCCGGAGCACCCCGGGACCGTCATCATGAGCACGCGGATCAGGGGCGAGCGGGTAGTGGACGTCATGAGCGGCGAGCAGCTTCCGAGAATATGCTAGAGGGCTGAAGCATGCAGCGACTGACGCAGAAGGACTGGCTCAGGATAGGGATCGCCCCCATCGTCACCATCGTCGTCGTGGTGGCCGCCATCGTCGGCACAGACCTGGCCACGGGTGGCGCCGATGAGCCTAAGATCGAGAACCAGGCCCCCGTCTTCGCTGGCGTGACGCCGGGGACCCCCGTCCCGAGGACCCCCCGCCCGACGACCGCCCGCACACCTACCGGCACACCTGCGCCGACCGCAGCCCCCACCACCGTGCCCAGCCCCATCGCCGAGATCCTCGACCCGACGAGAAAGGACGCCCTCGACCAGAT
>DAOUEO010000024.1:0-12425 GCA_034430455.1 Dehalococcoidia bacterium
CTCGCGCAGCTCGCCGGTCGACAGCTCCTGCGCCTGCTGCGACGTCAGGGGCACGTCTATCGGATAGTCGGCCAGCCGCAGCTCTCCCTCCGGCGTCGCCTCCGCCTTCGCCTTCAGATCGGCCTGCCCGTCCGCCAGCAGCGCGTCGACCTCCGTCAGGCTCGCCAGGGCGCGGGTGAGCTGCTTGTGCGCGACCTCCCGTCCCGTAAGCTGCGCCGCGTTCAGGAAGAGGAGGAGAAAGCCCAGCGTGAAGACGAGCGCGATGCCCGCCGCCCACTTGAAGAAGTTGCGCCAGAAACCCGTACCGATAGTCACCGTCACCGATGTTGCCGCCGGGGGCCTGAGTCCTTCCCTCTCGTCCGGTTGCTGCGTCATCCCTGCGTCCCCGGCTGCCCTTGATACCGTCCTACGATGTCCGCACGACGAGCGTCCCCGCTATCCGGTCGTGGAGCGCCCGCCGCTGCTCGTCCGACATGACCGCCGCCAGCGCGACGAACGGCGCTATCAGTGAGAGCAGCGCCAGCGTCGCCGTGACAATGAGCACCACCCAGTTCGGCGTGAGCATGGTGGCGAACACCGCGAGCAGGATCCAGGCCGCCCCGAGCACCGGGTGGAACAGCAGCGGGTTGAGAGACAGCGTCCGCCAGAGGGCGCCCAGCGGGCCCAGGCGGCCGCCGTCGCTGCGGGCTATCCGGATGCCCACGATGTACATCCCCACCGTCTGTCCCCGCGACGCCTGGAGCCAGAGATTGAACACCAGCCAGAAAGGAATGACGGCGACGACGATGCCCAGCGCCGTGTAGTACGCGGAGTCCGGCGGGTCGACATCGCCGAAGTCGCTGCGGGCGAGGAGCTGGAACAGGGCCACCGCCGAGAACACCGACGCGAACGCCATCAGAATGATGGTGTCGAAGATGAACGCCATCAGCCGCGCCTCCAGGCCGGCGCATCGCAGACTCGACTCCGACTCCGTGCTCGCCACTTTCCCCTTCTCGACCGGAAGGCTGTCGACAGTCTGCCTCCGGCTCGTCGCGATTATAGCACGCCGTCGACGGCCCCCTCAAAGGGCTGGCAGGGCGTTCCGCAGCGTCTACTGTCTTCGAGCGCGCTACTACGACCCGGCCCTCGGCCGCTTCCTCCCCCGCGCCAAGAATCCCCTCTGCTTGTTGGCCCGCCGGGCGAGTGCTATCCTCGACTGGTGTCGGCCCCCTGAGACGATACTGCCCAATTGTCTGTATGCATGTGAGGTCAGGATTGAGAAGAAGCGTACGTTGGCTATGGCTGCTTATTGCGGCGTGGCTCGTGTGGATATGGGTCTACAATTATCTCATCGGAGGGGTAGAACTCTGGAAAGCTGTGTTTGCCACAGCCGTCTTCCCCATTCCCGCCGCAGTCATAGTTCTTGGCGCTGAAGCAATCTGGCGTATCCGTTCGCGGCGCCGGTAGCAGCGGCGCACCAGTACGACCCGCCTACCGGCAGGCAGGCGCCTTCGGCGCGGTGAAGACGAAGACGGGCGCAGGCGACACGGCCTAGGGATCATACTGGACTGGTTTGGAGTGGGACTCAAATGACAAGAGAAGACACTTGGTGCAGAGCTTCCCTCACTGTGTTCAGTCAGACGCTGAGCGCCAAAGAGATCGCGCGCATACTTGGAATTGAAGGCCACCAACTGGAACGCGGAACTCCGGTGAGTTCGCGGAGCAACCAAGTGCGCAAGTCGTCGGTCTGGGGCTACAATAGCATCCTCGATTCCTCAGACACGGTAGAGAATCACATTGATGACCTCCTGCGGTTCGCTGAAGGCAAGGCAAAAGAGCTAGAACGGCTGGCCGCAGACTGCTTTGTTCGTATACTAGTTTCTTTTTCCGCCGAGAGCGGGACAGTGAAATTTGCGCTAGACCCCGATATCCTCAAGCGTCTCGGCGAACTCGGTATCACTCTCGACCTAACGAGCCAGTTCTTTTGAGCGTGGTGAAGAATGCGCGATTATGAAACCTGGTACGCCGCATGTCTGGTCGTCTCGAGCCAGACACTAAGTGCCCGGCGCATAGCCGAAGTGCTTGGCACACAAGGAAGCGACCAGATAGAAAGAGGTACTCCTCTCATCGCATTCGGCCGCGCTCTCAGCATGAACAAGGAGTCTGGTTGGATCCTGAACGCCACCGGAGGCCCTTCCGATTCGGCAGAGGGCCAAGTCGAGGAACTTCTTGATTTCGTGGAGAGCAAGGCGGGCGAATTGGCATCTATCGTGGCCGATTGCCGGATCCGCCTCTCAGTATCATTTTGGACTCAAAGCGGCCAGGGGGGATTTAGGTTGGAGCCGCCCATGCTCAGACGATTCGGTGAACTCCGTGTCACGCTGGACGTATCCAGCCTGCTCTGTGAAGATGATGGCTGACTCTCCGTAGCTCGCCCGCCTGCACCTCAACAAGCCTCCCGCGGTAGCTCCGGACACTGGTATCATGACGCCGAAGTAGGAGCCATGAACGAGAATCTGATAGAAATCGAATTGGATGCCAGGGCCCTGGAGTTCATCAAGGAGTCCCTTACGAACGCAACGGGCGTGGCACGCTGGGAGACAAAGCAGGAAGAAATGGCGGACGGAACCGTTACCACCACAGACGTGCCACACGATGTTCGCCAAGATTCACTGGCTCACCACCTGCTGAAGCGGGAAGACCTGGCGGAGGGGAGGATCATCACATGTGTACTTGAAGATGTTCCCGAGGATGACCTATACCATTTCCGCTGGGGTGGGAAGCTTAAGGTTGATCCGAATAGCATCGAGTATTGGAAAGAGGGAGAAGGAATACTGCGCTCCGTTCCTATCGAGTACTTCGGAGAAGGCGTCCAGAGACTGCGGGCCGTGCCCATCCCAAGTGCTACTCCCTGGCTGGTGGCAGCCGTGCAGGAGTATCTGCGCAGTGCGCCAAACAGGGTCTGCATCTTCGACCGCTGCATCGCTTCTGCCGGTGACCGGTGGATTGCCAGATCAGACTTCCAGCCTCACATATTCCAGAACCAGGTCTACTTCGCCCTCTTCCACAAGGACGCGGAGAGCAAAGAGAGGGTAGCGTCAGCAATTAGCCACGCCAGTGATGTATGGCTGTTCTATGGGGTGATGTCCTCTCTTCCCCCGGACAGTGGTCTTGATCCAGAGGGAGACGCCATCACCCGCGACGCTATGGAGATGCTGGCCCAGAGGACCGAGAAGATCGTCGTCGGCGCATACGACGGTGAGAGCTATTTGATCTGGAGCAAGCCCGGGTCCTGACTGCCCCTCTGGCTACATAGCTACCGTAACACTCCGGCTGCACTATTACAGCCGCCGGCTTCCTCTCCCGCGGCCTGTGTCCGCACCAAGAATCCCCTCCGCTTGTTGGGCCGCCGGGCGAGTGCTATCCTCGACTGCTGTGGGCCTCCTGAGAAAGCCAACGCTGTCGTTGCGCCGCCTCAGCGCGCTTAGACGCTCCCCCCGAGCCGTCCCTATCCTCATCGCGTCCCTTCTCGTTGCCCTCTCCGCCCTCGTCGGTTGGCGCATCGTCGACTCCCTCGGCCTGCCCCTCGCCGCCGACGAGTTCAACCTGGCGGTGTGGGAGGTCGAGCACTTCCCCAACAAGTGGCTCTACGAGATCGGCCGGATCGGGAAGGGCGGCCTGAGCCCCGAGGAGGCGGACGCCGCGATACAGCGCTACATCGCCCTGGAATCGGAGGTGGCCGACCTGGAGGACCAGCTCCTGCGCCGTCCCGCCTCCGAAACGCCTCCCGCGGGCGAGAGCGACGAGCTTGTCCAGAGCCTGGAGGAGAAGCGAAAGGAGCGGGACCGGCTGGAGGGCAAGGTAGAGGCCGTCCTGGAAGAGCGGA
This sequence comes from Dehalococcoidia bacterium, assembly GCA_034430455.1. Lineage (GTDB taxonomy): Bacteria > Chloroflexota > Dehalococcoidia > DSTF01 > JALHUB01 > DAOUEO01. The sequence continues at coordinate 3,866 of DAOUEO010000024.1, forward strand.
TCGGCGAACAGGCGGCGGACCTGGGGTTGCGGAGGACGATCCCCTTCTTCCCGCGGGCCTGCTGGCTCTTCCCGCCCGTCGACGTTGAGTTCGACGACACGCCCCGTCTCCTCATCACCTCACCCCGCGACCGCATCACACTGCGCAGCGCCGATCTCCTCCGCAGCGACCTGACCCTGGAGGACGCGCTGCGCCTGGAAGAGAAGACGCAGCGCGACGACATCTCCGCCCTGGTGCTCGCATCCGGCGGCGTCGCCACCTACCCCAGCATCATCCCCCCGATGGAAGACTACGTTGGGACGCTCGGGCTTGCCGCCCACGAGTGGCTGCACCAGTACCTCTACTTCCAGCCCCTCGGCGCCCGCTACTTCGAGAGCGATGCCCTGAGGACGATCAACGAGACGGTGGCGGACATAGCTGGCGCTGAGATAGGAGGGCTTGTCGCGCAGCGCTACCCGCTTGCCCTGTCGGGAGCGCCGACGCCGACGGCCACGCCCGAGAGCGCGCCGCCGGCCGACGACACGTTATTCGAGCGGACGATGCGCCAGCTCCGCCTCGACGTCGACAGCCTGCTGAACGAGGGACGGATCGCGGAGGCGGAGGCGCTGATGGAGGAAAAACGACAATACCTGGCCGAGAACGGATACTTCATCCGCAAGATCAACCAGGCCTACTTCGCCTTCCACGGGCTCTACGGGACGGCGCCGGCGTCCAGCAGCCCTATCGGCCCCAAGGTGGAGGAGATCAGACGGCGGATCCCGTCCCTGGGCGAATTCATACGCGCCGTCTCTCAGGTCACCAGCGAAGCCGACCTGGAGAGACTCCTCGACTCCCTGTCCGCCGGCGCTACTCGACCTTGATCTGAGTGCGTCGCGTCCGGGGGGACTCCTTCTCCTCCATCCTCTCCAGGGCAGCGTCGATAAGGCTGCGCAGGGCGCTCAGCATCTCCCTGCGCGCCCCCAGCATGTGGCCGTGCACCTCCGGCGTCAGCAACCGCAGGCCGGGTTTCTTGATGCGCAGGATTATCTCCCCCTCAGACGTCCACTCACACTCGAACAGCTTTTCTGCCATGCTGGCCTCCTCTGCGGGCCGCGTCACTCCGGCCGGACGAAACGGATGGTCAACCGGTCGCCCTCTAGTTTAGCACTTTCGCTGGCCAGCCCCGCCAGGGCTCGGGGCAGGATCAGATTGCGCTTCTGGCCGCCCACGTGCACTATCAGCTCGTCGCCCACGTGCGAAAGCCGGATCTCCTCCTTCTTGCTGAAGGGGAGCGCCAGCGTCAGGAGATAGTCGCCGTCCTCCTGGCGGATCTCCTGCGCCTGCCCCTCGAAGTACACCCGTGTCGGGTCGCTGTCGCCGTAGAGAGCGTCGGCGAAGCGCTCCAGCATCGCCACCCCCACCACCTCCTGCTCCATGAGGGGCGCCTTCAGGATGGGCAGCGGGCCGAACGCCTCTTCGACGAGGGTGTAGTAGCGTTCCTGGCTATCCTTCCAGTTGGAGAAATAGGCGTCGGTCACGTCCTGAGGGATGAGACGGTTGCATATCACGAGGTCGGTAGCGTAGCCGTACAGGTTCAGGTAAGTGAAGGTGCGCTGGCTCTCCTTGATCACCATCTTTTCGGGATTGAGGACGAGCCGGACCGAACAGGTGCCGGCGTCGGTGAGGATCTGCCGCATGTGGTCGAGCTTCTCGATCAGGTTCTTGAGCGCCTCGAACACCTCGTCCTCGGGGAAAGGGAGGTCCGTAACCCGCTTCAGGACCGGCCGGGCGATGCGGACGGCCGTGCGCTGCATGGGGAAGATGCGGTGCAGCCACCAGCGCGTCACATCGGGGAAGCTGAGGAGGCGCAGCGTCTCGCCCGTCGGGGCGCAGTCCACGACGATGACATCGTATTCCGCCTGCTGGTGATAGTTGATCAGGTGGATGAGGCTGGCCAGCTCCTCCATGCCCGGCAGGATCGCCATCTCCTCTGCCAGGACCTCGTCGAGACCGCGCCAGGCCATCAATATCTTGAAGTAGTTCTCAAGCGTGCCCCAGTGGGCCTCCGTCTCGCGGAAGACATCGAGCTCCTGACCCCACAAGTTGTCGCCGATGGCGACGATCTCGCCTCCCAGGGGTCTGTCGAAGGCGTCGCCGAGGCTGTGAGCGGCGTCGGTGCTCATAACGAGCGTCTTGTAGCCGAGCGCGGCTGCCCGGAGGGATGTGGCGGCGGCGACGCTGGTCTTGCCGACGCCGCCTTTGCCCGTGTAGAGGATGATCCTCATATTCTGCCGTCCGTTGTTAGCGGCGTTCTGTTGCAGGCGATGCCGCTATTCGACGTAGCGGCGTCTGGCTGCAAGCGACGGCGCCCGGTGACGTAGCGGCGTCCGGCTGCAAGCGACGACGCAGTGCGGCGTCCTTCTGCAAGCGAGCGCCGTCATGCGACATAGCGGCGTCGTTCCGCAAGCGAGCCCCCAGCCCGACCCGATCCCCGTCCGCGGCTCATCGCAAGTGGTACAGCACATCGACCACCGCCGTATTTGGTCTACTGAGGAGTGCCCGTTTCAGTCTAGTTGCCGGCTGGTTATGGAGCAGGCCCTGCCAGAAGTGAGTGGGCACGAACTCCGGCAGCACCACCGTAATGCGGGCCTGTGGGTCAGCGCGGTCGACCGCGTCGATATAAGCGAGGAAGGGAGCGACCAGCGCGCGATAGGGTGATTCCACGATCACGATCGGCACATCGGGGATATCCTCCTCCCATTCCGCCCGTAGTGCGTCCCCCTGCTTGAGGTCATCCGTAACATGCACAGCCGTCACATTGCTCGACAGAGAGCGCGCGTACTCGACCGTGCGCAGGACAGCGCGGTTGAGCCCGTCCACGGGGACGATGATAGTCTGAGCGCCGCTGCCGCTGGCGGGCGCTCGCGCTTCGTCGAGGTCTGCCTCGCGGATCGCGAGCTGCTCATTCACCCGCTGGTAGTGATGGTGGATCCGCTCGAAGAGTATCACCAGGATGGGGATGGCCAGCAGTACCAGCCAGGCCCCGTGGGTAAACTTAGTGCCTGCGATAACCAGAGCAACGATGCCGGTGGCTACCGCGCCTGTCCCGTTCATCATCATGCTGCCGCTGCGGCCGGGCTCCCTGCTGCGGCGCCAGTGAATCACCATTCCCGCCTGAGACAGCGTAAAGGAAACAAACACCCCCACAGCGTAGAGTGGTATCAGCCGGTGGGTGTCGGCGCCGTAGATGATGAGCAGACCGCTGGCCAGCGTCCCCAGGAGCAGGATACCGGTGGAGAAGGCCAGCCGGTCGCCCCGGAACGACATGTGTTGGGGTAGGAAACCGTCGTGGGCCATAACCGATGACAGCCGCGGGAAACCGGCGAAGCTGCCATTGGTCGCCATGAGGAGGATGAGCATCGTCGCCACTTGCAGGACGTAGTAGGGAGGTGTCTGTCCGAAAGATGCCCGCGCCACTTGCGAGACGACCGTGGGCTGCTCCACAGGGGCGATTTCGAACAGGTGGGCGAGCGCAGTCAGGCCGAGGAAGAACGCCGTCAGGATCGCCGCCATCCAGACGAGCGTCGCCGCGGCGTTCTTCGACTCCGGCGGCTTGAAGGAGGGCACGCCGTTGGCCATCGCCTCAATTCCCGTCAGGGCGGCGCAGCCGGAGGAGAACGCCCGCAGGATCAGGAAGATGCCGAGCGAGTTCGTCATCGTGCCCGCCGACTCCGAAGCCAGCGGCGCCGCCTCCGCGCCCAGCGCATAGCGGACAAAGCCCGTCACCAGCATCGCCGCGAAGCTGAAGATGAAGAGATACGTGGGCACCGCGAAGATACTGCCCGACTCGCGGACCCCTCGCAGGTTTCCCACGACAATGATCCACACGCAGAGCAACGCCAGCGGCAGCCGCTCATCGTAGAGTCCCGGAACCGCTGACGTGATGGCGGCGACACCGGCGGAGACGCTGACCGCCACCGTTAGCGTGTAGTCCACCATGAGGGCCGAGGCCGCCGTCAGGCCGGGGATCGTCCCCAAGTTCTCCCGCGCCACCGTGTACGCCCCGCCGCCGCCGGGATAGGCGCGCACCGTCTGCCGGTAGGAAAAGGCCACCGTGACCAACAGGGCTGTGATCGCCGCCGCTATGGGCAGCGACGCCGTGAGCGCCCCTGACCCCGCCAGCACCAGCACCAGCAGAATCTCCTCCGTCGCGTAGGCGCTGGAGGAGAGGGCGTCGGAGGAGAAGATAGCCAGCGCCCTTACCTTATCGAGGCGCTCGTGGATCGCCTGAGACGACGCCAGTGGGGAGCCGACCAGCAGCCGTTTCAGCCCCGTCCATATCTGTCCGGGCAGCGTCCGCGGGCGCAGCAGGACAGCCGTCGCCTGCAGATAGGCGGGGGCCATCTTCCGCAGGGGCTGCTGAGTGGAGGGCGTGATGCGGACGTAGCGCGAGCCCGGCTTCGTGCCTTGCTTTACCTCGTAGAGCTGGAGGTCCGGCCTCAGCGGCGCCTGGCGGCGCGGCACCCGGTAGAGGTCGCCTTGCTGCTCTGAGCTTTCTTGCTGATCCTGATCGGCGGTAGGCCCTTCGGGGGTCTTGTCTGCGTCTTCTGGGGCCGGCATCCTGTCCGAGTTTGCCCTCGCATTCTAACGCGTATTACCGCGTGGTGGCCGTGGTGTCGGCGTTGATGTGGGTAGTGGGCGAGGTGTTGGGGATGGCGTCGGGCTCCCGCGCTGGCCGACCGTCACAGTCGTTATCGTCGACAGCTCGCCACGCCCCCGATCGATGACCACGAGCCGCAGTGTATACGTCCCCGCCTTCAGCTCGCGCGTGTCCCAGCTTCCGAGAACCGCGTCCGACACCGGCGTGGTCGACTCCAGAACCACCGTCCAGGTTGCCGGTGAGGTACCGACGCCGTACTCCAGCCTGTACGACTCGAAATCGCTGGAGGCCGCCCGACCGCTCACCGTGACCACCCCGTTGACCGTGCTCCGCCAGGCAGGCGTAGTTATCACCACCGGCAGACTACTGGGGTCGCTCCGCTCCGTGGGAGCGAGGGCGACGCCCAGCGCCCGTGCCCACTCCTCCGCCTGCTCCCGGCTAACGCCCGCGAGACTCTCCGGCAGCACCAGAAAGACCCGCTCCTCGACGAACTGAGATGGCGTCATCTCCGTTGCCAGGAGGCCGTTGCGGGTGTCGATCTTCACCGGCTGCCACCAGTCGTCCTTCTCCGTGGGCAGCGAGTCCGCCACGAACAGGTCGTCGACCGTCTTGCCGCAGTACTCCGTGGGCAGCTCACCCGAGGGGAAGCACACCGTCGCCTTCACCACCCCTGACGGCTGCTCGAAAGTGAGCGCCGGTTCCCCCTCCAGGGCGGCCTCCATGAAGTCGCGCAGGGCGCGCCAGGAGATCGAGGTGCTGACAATATTCCACATCGGCGAGTTGTCGGCGTTGCCCGCCCACACCCCCGCCACCAGGTTAGGCGTGTAGCCCATCGCCCAGGTGTCGCCGATGGCGTGGCTGTCCTCATACGGCTCGCTGGTGCCCGTCTTGATCGCCGCGTGCTGGCCGGGGATGCTCAGCCCGCCGCAGCCGAACGTTAAGCACTGCGCCTGCGGGTCGGAGAGGATGTTGCTGATCAGATAGGCGTACTCGGCGGGGATGACGGGGACGTCCTGCCTGTAATCGTTCGCGTCATAGAGCACGTTGCCCTGGGAGTCCTCGACGAGCAGGATCGAGACCGGGTCCAGCGTCCGGTCCCCCTCCGGCAGGTCGAGCACCGTCGGCACCCCCCGCATCACCCCGCTGTTGGCGAAGACGCTGTAGGCGAAGACCATGTCCACCAGCTTCACGTCCACCCCCCCGATCGTGAAAGAGGGGCCGTAGCTGCCCGTCAGCTCCGTCAGCCCCATCTTCTTCGCCGTGCTCACCACGTCCTCCACGCCGGTGGCCAGGATCACCTTGAAGGCGGGCACGTTCAGCGAGTTGCCGAGGGCCGTCCGGATCGAGATCGGCCCCTTGAAGTCGCCGGAGGGGTTTCGAGGCGTGAAGACATCCCCGTCCGCCTCCGTGAAGCTGGCCGGCGTGTCCAGGACCAGCGTGCCCGGCCCCCATCCCAGCTTCATGAACGACGTAACATAGTTGAACGGCTTGAGCGCCGAGCCCGGCGAGTTCAACGCCTGCGCCATGTCATTCTGACCCAGAATGTCCTCCCGGAAGTAGCTGCGGCTGCCCACATAGACCAGGATCTCGCCCGTCGTCGGGTCCTGCGCCACCAGCGCCCCGTTGTGGCCGTCGCACGTCTCCTCGTAGTCGCTGATCTTCTCCTCCAGGATCGCCTCCGCCTTCCTCTGGAGGTCGAGATCAAGGGTAGTCGTGACGCGCAGCCCGCCGCGGTAGAGCGCCTGGTGCCCGAACATCTCCTCCAGCTCCGGCCCGACGTAGGAGAGCACCCAGTGGGGGGCCTCGACGGGGAACCAGTTCGGCCCCAGTTCCACCGGCTCAAGGTTTGCCAACCATGCCTCCTCCGGCGTGATCTTCTTATTCTCCAGCATCAGTACCAGCACCTGGTTCCGCCTCGCGGTGGCAGCGGCCAGGTCCTCACGAGGGTCGTAGCAGCTAGGGCAGGCGGGGATCCCCGCCAGCAGCGCCGCCTCGCCGAGCGTCAGCTCCTTCGCCGACTTGCCGAAGTAGCCCTGGGCCGCCGCCTCGACGCCGTAGTAGATGCCGCCGTACGGTATCTGGTTCAGATACCACTCCAGGATCTGATCCTTGGAATGGCGTTGTGTCAGCTCTATGGCGTAGGCCGTCTCCTTCAGCTTGCGCGAGATCGACCGCTTCTGTCGCTCGTCCACGGAGATGTAGACGTTCTTCACCAACTGCTGCGTTATCGAGCTGCCGCCGGTGCCCTTGAGAAAGCCTATCTGGCCGGGGAAGAAGTTCTCATAGGCGGCCCGCAGGAGCCCCTTGATGTTCACGCCGGGGTTAGAGTAGAAGCTGGAGTCCTCGGTGGAGATGGTGGCGTCTATCAGATAGGGCGACATATCCGAAAGAGGAACCGGTTCTCGCAACCCCGCCAAGTCGTCGACGAACTCGTACAGCGGCTGGCCGTTGCGGTCCAGTATCTGGGCGCCGCCCGCCGACTGTTGCGCCAGCGCCTCCTCGATGGGCACCAGGTCGTTCGCGTAGCTCCGGTAGACCACGAAGCTGGCGATCGCGATCGCCCCGCCGCCGGCGAACATCATCCCCAGCAGGATCAGCGGCACCGCCAGCCACGGGTTGATGCGGCGGCCCCCGTTGCGGGAGCGGGTGCGCCAGCGCCGCCGGCGATTGAACAGCCTAGCCACCCTGTTTCCCCCTTCCTATGGCCCCGCGCTTCTCCAGGACGAGAAAGTGAGAGAGGCCGAAGGCCCGGAACCAGGTATGCTCCAGCCCATAGAGTATCGTCCGCAGCGCCTTCGCCAGCTTCCCGCTGCGGGCCGCGACATTGTCGAAGCCCGGGAAGACCACCGTGTGCGCCGCCCAGGAAGCGTCCAGCCCCTTCGTCAGCGACCGCAGGTCGCCCTTGCTGTACGCCCGGACGTGAGGCGCCAGCCGCCGCCGCAGGAAACGGGGCAGGTAGTTCACCAGGGGTATGTTCCCGAAGACGTAGCGTCTCCCCACGTACACCCCGTGCGTCTCGAACGGGTACAGCCGGTTGGGCGCGTACACCACCACCTTCCCCCCCGGCCTCGCCACGCGGCACGCCTCCCGGAGGGTCGCCGCGTCGTCCGACACGTGCTCGATCACCTCGTGGAGCATGATCACGTCGAAGCTGTCGTTAGGGAAAGGCATATGCTCGCCGGCGGCAAGCGCCAGATTGGGAAGGCTGAGGGAGCCGCGCCGCACACGCTGCTCGTCGATGTCGATCCCGTAGACGTGCTCTGAGAGATCTCTCAGCCTCCGCACGTAGGTCCCGATCCCGCACCCCACGTCCAGGATGCGCGCCCCCTCCAGATTGACATACCGGCGAATGAGGGCCAGCCGCCGCTCCTGGCCGGACCGCCACACGTAGCTGGGCCGGCCGAGAGCAGCCGCTCTACCGGGAGCTTCGACCATCTTCGCCCTCACTTCCCGCCAATAAGACATAGTAGCAGAGCCCCGTCGGATATTCAACGCCGCCCCGCCCCCGGGTGCCCCCCGCGTCGGCGATGGACTTGCGGCCACTGCCGGGACGGTGTCATCTCTTGAGGGCGTTGCCCCGCCCCCGGGTTCCCCCCGCGTCGGCGACGGACTTGCGTTCACTGCCGGGACGGTGTCATCTCTTGAGGGCGTTGCCCCGCCCCCGGGTGCCCCCCGCGTTGCCCCCCCTCGAACCGCGATGCTATAATCGAGCCCGACGGACATCCGAAGGAGGCGGCATTGGGTCTCACCCGCGAAGAAGTAGAGCACATCGCCAAGCTGGCGCGCCTCGGCCTGAGCGAGGAGGACAAAGTCAAGTTCGAGGAGCAGCTATCCCAGATCCTCGACCACTTCGACGTCCTCCGCCGGCTCAACACCGACGACGTGCCGCCCACCGCCCACACCCTGCCGCTGGAGAACGTC
>DAOUEO010000025.1:0-3907 GCA_034430455.1 Dehalococcoidia bacterium
GGCAGCACCGTCGCCTTCACCGGCGCCAGCGTCGGATGCAGACCCAGCACCACCCGCCGCTCGCCCCGCACCTCCTCCTCACGGTACGCGTCCACGATGAACGCCAGCAGCGGCCGGTCCACCCCTGCCGACGGCTCGATGATATACGGCGTGATGTGCTCCCCCGACTCCTCGTCGTAGTACGTCAGACTGACCCCGCTTGCCTCGCTGTGCTGTCGCAGGTCGAAGTCCGTGCGGTTGGCGATACCCTCCAGCTCCAGCCAGCCCATCGGGAACTCGTACTCCACGTCCGAGCAGGCCGCCGCGTAGTGCGCCAGGTCCTCCTTCGCGTGCGCCGTCAGCCGCAGATTCTCCCGCCGGATCCCCAGCTTCACGTACCAGCCCAGGCGCTCCTCTATCCAGTACTGATGCCATCGCTCCGCCTCCTGCGGCCGCACGAAGAACTCGATCTCCATCTGCTCGAACTCCCGCGTCCGGAAGATGAAATGCCGGGGCGTGACCTCGTTGCGGAACGACTTCCCGATCTGCGCCATCCCGAACGGCAGCTTCCTCCGCGTCGAGGTCACCACGTTGGCGAAGTTGACGAACATCCCCTGCGCCGTCTCCGGCCGCAGATAGACGACGCTCGCCTCGTCCTCCACCGGCCCGGCGAACGTCTTGAAGAGCAGGTTGAACATGCGGGCCTCCGTGAACTGGCCCGCGGCGCCGCAGTTCGGGCAGGTGTCGCCCTCGAGATCGTCGGCGCGGAAGCGGGCCTGACAGCTCCGGCAGTCGACCATCGGGTCCGCGAACGTGTCCACGTGGCCGCTCGCGACCCAGACGCGCGGGTGCATGAGTATGGAGGCGTCCATGCCCACCATATCGTCGCGCTCCTGCACGACCGCTTTCCACCACGCCCGCTTGATGTTGTTCTTCAGCTCCACGCCGAGAGGCCCGTAGTCCCAGGCGCCCGCCAGCCCGCCGTAGATCTCGCTGCTCTGGAATATGAAGCCCCGCCGCTTGCACAGCGAGACGATCTCCTCCATGTCTGGTTTGCTCTCCTGCCGGGCTTCCGTCACCGTGAACCTCGCATCTTGGGATTGGGGGTTGCCTGAAAACTAGCAGGTTTAGCGGCCAGAGTCAAAGAGCAGAGTGAGGTGTTCGGCTGCGGACCCGAGGGCGTGCCAGGCTTGACAGGCGCGGGAATCGCTTGCTACCATCGCCTTAGGTGGAACGCCAACCGACAATCCCTATCGGCAAACCGGAGATAGCGCGGGTCAGTGGTAGTGCAGGCTCTCTGTTCCCGCGCTCTTGGTCTCAGTCGGGCGGTAGATAGTAGGTTCAGGGGGTGATGGCCATGCGGTTCTTCATTGGTTTCCTGCTCGGTTTTCTGATCGGCGCGTGCGTGGGGCTGGCCCTGGCTCCCCAGCCGGGACCCGAGACCCGGGCCAAGGTCTTGGAGCGGGTACGGGAGCGGACGCAAAAGGGCGGCGGCATGGTCGAAGAGGCAGCGGCGGAGTTTGAGTAGACGCCGTTGGGGCGCCGCGCGAAAGGTAGGGCCTTGGCGGACAACCGGCTCAAGCTGGTCGTGATGATCGTCTCGGATGTCGATGCCGACCGACTGGTCAAGCGTCTCGTGGAGAGGGGCTACCCCGCGACCAAGCTTGGGGGGACGGGGGGGTTCCTCCGCCGCGGCAACGTAACGATCCTCTCCGGCGTCGAGGCGGCTGAGGTAGAGCCCTTGATCGGGATCGTCAGGGCCGAGTGCCATGCCCGCACCGAGTGCGTCCCCGTCCGCACCCTCCCCTTCCTGGGCGAGGGAGCCACCTTCACCGACCCCGTGGAGGTGCGGGTCAGCGGCGCGATCCTCTTTGTGCTCGATGTGGAGCGCTTCGAGAAGACCTAGCGGCGGCTACATGAGGGATAGGAACACCCGAACGAGCTGCGGGTCGAGCTGCGTGCCTGCGGCTCCCTTCAGGACCTTGATGGCGTCCTTCCCGCCCAAGGCAGGCCGGTAGGGCCTGTCGGACGTGAGCGCCACGTGGACGTTGGCCACGGCAATGATCCGTGACTCCGTGGGAATGAGCTCCGCCGTCAGCATCTCCGGGTAGCCCTTGCCGTCGGGGCGCTCATGGTGCGCCCCCACCCAGAGGGCCACCTCCTCGAAACCGCGCAGACCTTCCAGGATGAGACGAGAGTAGCTGGGATGCCGCTGCATGAGCTGCATCTCAGTCAGGCTGAGTATGTCCGGCTTGCCCATGATGCGGGCCGGCACCCCCAACTGCCCCACGTCGTGGAGGAGGGCGGCCAGGCGGATGAGGAACACGTGGTCGGGAGAGAAGCCCACCGCCTCCGCGAGCTGCTGGGCGAGCGCTGCCACCCGGGCGGACTTGCCCTTTGTGTAGGGGCTCTTCGAGTCTATGACCTCCGCGAAGCGCTCGGCGAGGTGAAGGACCCCCTTCCGGCTCGCCCTCGTGTTATCAGATGGCTTCATCGCCAGCAACGAGTGGGGGAGGTCCTTTCCGTACAGCCCCAGCCAGAAGCGGTCGTCCCGGCAGAGGGCCCTGAAGGGCTCGGCCAAATGAGGGTCGATGACAGTCTCTACAAGGCTCTCCAGTTCGGGAAGCAGGTTTCTCCGGGCGGTCAGAGAGCTGCGCTCTTCGGCGATGATGGATTCCACCCAATCGGCCAGACAGACAATCCTGCCCAGCAGGGGAATGTCGTGCGCCGCCAGCCCCTCCGGATAGCCGCTCCCGTCCCAGTGTTCGTGGCTGGCGGCGACTGCCTCCGCCGCCTCGGGCGGCAGGCCGAGGCGGCGCGCCTCCTCGCCTCCCCAGAGACAGTGATGGTGAAAGGCCGCGATGACGGTCTCTATCTCCGTCGACGGGCACTCCGCCGCCAGCTCCTCCGGCGACTTGCGGGGTGAGGCGGCGAAGAGGGTGTCCTCGTTGATGCCTATGAGCTGCGAGAGGTCCGCCGAGGCCCGCGGCACCCCAAGGTCATGTAGGAGACCGGCGTAGTAGGCGGCAACTTGCTTCCTCTCTGTCAACTCCAGGGAGCGTGCCAGGCTCATCGCGATGTAGCACACCCGCTGGGCGTGCCCCATCAAGCGGCCCTCCGCCAAATCCAGTCCTTCGCTCAGGGCGGAGATTATCTCCGCTGTGCTCGGCGCCGGCAGGCGCCTTGGCTCTGCTGCTTGTTCTAGGGTTGCTACAGCTCCATAGCTGGTTTTCTTGTTGGGGGAGATTCCTTCCTCACCCGTGTTGGGTGATCGTCTTGATGCCAATCAACAGTCCTCGAGAGTCGATAAAGAACACGCAAAGGGGGCCGCTCCGATAGCCGGATTTCTCTCTATTACTCCTAATCCGAATATCGGCCAAAGACCCGTCGCGGCGCAGACCGAACGGTCGGTCGGCAGGGATTCCCTCCCGGCCTTCGCTTGCTCCCACCCAGGAGGCCGTGCAGAATAGCAGGGAGGAGGGTGGGATGATCCTTGAGGGTCTGGTGACGGGGATGTTCCAGGGCAACTGCTACATCGTGGGCAGCGAGGCCGTCCGCCAGGCTATGATCGTAGACCCCGGCGATGAGGGTGAGCGCATCTTACGCACCATCGAGCGCCTCCAGCTCCAGGCCCAGACAATCGTCTGCACCCACACTCACATCGACCATGTCGCCGCCCTCGCCGCCGTCCGCGAGGCTACCGGCGCGGCGGTGGCCATGCACAGGGAGGCCTTCGAGTCGTCCCACAGTCATTCCGCCGTCGCTCGACTCCTGACCGGCAGGGACGCCGACCCGTTGCCGGAGCCGGACGTTCTCTTGGAGGATGGGGACAAGGTGAGTGTGGGTGATCTGGAGTTCGAGGTCTTGTTCTGCCCTGGCCACGCCCCCGGCCACATCTGCCTCTACGGCCAGGGGGTCGTATTTACCG
>DAOUEO010000026.1:0-7214 GCA_034430455.1 Dehalococcoidia bacterium
TCGCGTCGAGCAGCGCGGCGCTGTCGCGCACGGAGCGGGTGAGCGCGTGCTCCATCACCATTCCCCCCATCGCCTCGCCGATGTCGGGGCCGACGGGATTGCGGGCGCGGGTGGGCTTGAGGCCGAAGACCCCGCAGCATGACGCCGGTATCCGGATCGACCCGCCGCCGTCGCCGCCGTGCCCCATCGGCACCATCCCCGACGCCACGGCAGCCGCGGAGCCGCCGCTGGAGCCGCCCGAGCTGTGCGCGGTGTTCCAGGGGTTGCGCGTGGGCCCGTAGAAATGCGGCTCCGTCGTCGGCAGGATGCCGAACTCCGGCGCGTTCGTCCTCCCCACGACGACAAGCCCGGCGCGCTTGTGCCGCGTCACCAGCTCGCTGTCGTGGTCGGCCACATAGTCTCGCAGCAGGCCCGACCCGAAGCTGAGGCGGACGCCGGCGTAGGCCGCCATGAAATCTTTGAGCAGGAACGGCACGCCGGTGAAAGGCCCGTCGGGCAGGGGCCCCGAGGCGGCGCTGCGGGCCAGATCGTACATCGGCGTGATCACGGCGTTGAGCGTCGGGTTCAGCCGCTCGATCCGCTCGATGGCGGCGTCCACCAGCTCTAGGGGCTTGACCTCTTTTCGATGGACGAGGTCGGCCTGCGCGGTAGCGTCGAGCGCGGCGAGATCAGTCATGGCTTCCTCCTAGACATAACGACTGCGTAGTGGCCCCAGGTTCGGTCGTCCTTGCGCCGCGGAGATTCTACCATACCCGTGAGGTCCATGCGCGACGACAACGTCGTCGAGAACGAGGGGCTGCGGCTCGCGTTGACAGCCGCCCGTCCCTAAAGTACGCTTGCCCCGAAAGAGCAGCGGCGGATTCGAGAGTAGGCATGGAAGACGGAGCTCCGGCGCCCGAGCGCATCCTCTCCGGCAAGCCCCGCGACGAGGACGTGGCCCTCGAGACCTCCCTGCGTCCGCGACGGCTCGCCGAGTACATCGGCCAGGAGAAGGTCAAGGACAACCTGCGCATCGCCATGGCCGCCGCCCAGATGCGCGGCGAGCCCCTCGACCACGTCCTCCTCTACGGCCCGCCCGGCCTCGGCAAGACCACCCTCTCCTACATCATCGCCGCCGAGATGGGGGTCAGCGTCCGTGTCACCTCCGGCCCCGCCATCGAGCGCCCGGGCGACCTCGCCGCCATCCTCACGAATCTGCAAAAGGACGACGTCCTGTTCATCGACGAGATCCACCGCCTCGCCCGCGCCATCGAGGAGATCCTCTATCCGGCGATGGAGGACTTCGCCCTCGACCTGGTGCTGGGCAAAGGGCCGGGCGCCCGCAGCGTCCGCTTGACGCTACCCCGCTTCACCCTTGTCGGCTCCACCACCCGCTACGCCATGCTCAGCCCGCCCCTCCGCGACCGCTTCGGCGCCGTCTACCGGCTCGACTTCTATAACCCGGAGGCGATCGGCGCCATCATCCGCCGCAGCGCCCGTATCCTGGGCGTGGAGATCGAGGAGGGCGGGGTCGGGGAGATCGCCCGGCGCGCCCGCGGCACCCCCCGCGTCGCGAACCGCCTCCTGAGGCGCGTCCGCGACTACGCTCAGGTGATGGCGGAGGGCGTGATCACGGAGGCGGTCGCCCTGGAGGCGCTCGCCCGCCTGGAGATCGACTTCCTGGGGCTGGATGAGGTCGACCACAAGGTGCTGCGGACGATCATCGAGAAGTTCGCCGGCGGGCCCGTCGGCCTGGACACCATCGCCGCCTCCATCTCCGAGGAGGCGGACACGATCATGGACGTATACGAGCCCTATCTGATGCAGGTCGGCTTTCTCCAGCGCACCCCCCGCGGCCGTCTCGCCACCCGTCTCGCCTACGAGCACCTGGGCCTGCCTCCCAAGGGCCCGTCGCCCTCGCCTCAGGGCGCCCTCTGGGACAGCACCTAGACTTCCACCGAGACCCTGGAGAGGCGCACGAGTCATCCTTTGGGGAGACGAGAGTTCCCTTAGGTGGACCCCCGATGCGCTATCCCGCTCTCCTGCCGAGAAGCCTATGAGCGACTACGCCGAGGGCCATAGGGGGTGCTGTACACCGCGTCTGCTCGAAGGGAGAAGCCGGCATGGCCATCACAGACTACAATAGCAGGCCGTTTTCGGTCGTGGAGTTCTTCACTCAGGCCTACATCGTCTCCGGGCGCTGCCGCGGTCTGACGGAGAACATGCGGCTCGTCGATCTGCTGAACCATCCCGAGATCGTTCATCTGAGGCTGTTCGAGGCCAAGGTCTGCGATCTGGCCGATTCGCGGGAGATGACGGTGGGTGAAGGCCATATGTTCTTGGACAAGACGCGGGTCGCCTTCGCCAGCATTGATGAGTCGCCCGAGGAGGTCGCGCGGCGGCAGAGGGCCCATGAGCTTGACCGCGTGGAGAAGGAAAGCCGCAAAGTGCTCGCCTTCGCGACGCCGTTCCGTGTCGAGGGGACGATCCATGTGGTCAAGGAAGCCGACCAGGAGGTCGTCCTGCCTAGACTGCTCAGCGGCTTCTTTGCGGTGACGGGAGCGAAGGTGACCTGCGAGCACGATGACAGGCTGGTGTGGGAGAGAGATCTCCTCGTCGTCAATGGCCGCTGCGTCGAGATGACCTACTGCGCCACGGCTCAGGCCGCGCACCTGCCTGCCGATGGGCACAGCGCGACGCTTGACAGTGGGAACGTCGCCTGACTCGGGGAGCGGGGCTCCCACGCTCTCCGGCGACTAAAGCCGCATCACCAGTAGCTCTCTCTGAAGCTCTCCCCCGCTCAATCGGAGGACGACGCTTATCACCCGCACCTTCATCGCCTTCTCCGCTCCGTCGAGGAAGAGCTCGTCCTGCCGTTCGAGGCGGTAGTCGCTGTCGAAGGTGGCCAGCAGCTTTCCCTTGCGGCTGGTGAAGGGGTCCGCCTCATAGATCTCTGTCTTCAAGTTCTCCTCCCTGGGTCATATGTCAAAGCCATCCAAACCAACGCTGCCGGAGACGGGTCGTATCATCCAATTGCTAGATGTGCCGATCATTCTCTGGTTGGGCGCTCGCCGCGAGCCCAACCGGATTATAGCCTGTCTCTGCGCTAGCGTAAGCTCCCCGCGGCGCGTCGGCGGGCGCGGCCTTTCTTGCGACGGCTGCCGGAAGCTGCGTATGATAGGGTAGCTGACTATGGCGCGCACACAGCAGATCGACAAGGAGAGCGTACCTTCAGGGGCGTCCCGCTTCGTCCTGAGGCCGATGACCGCCGCCGACATCCCGCAGGTGATGGACATCGAGCGGGAGTCCTTCCCCAGCATGTGGCCGCCCACGGCCTTCGCGCGGGAGCTGAAGAACCGGCTGGCCCGCTACTTCGTGCTGGTCGAGGATAGCGGCGGCGAGCCGGTCCCGGAGCAAGCGCCTGCCCCAACCGGGAGCCCCTGGCGGCGGGCGATGCGTCGCCTCCTCCGCCACGAGCCGGAACCGCCGCCCACCCGTGAGCTCATCATAGGGGTCGTGGGTTTCTGGATGATGGTGGACGAACTCCACATCGTGACCATAGCCGTCCGCGAGGCCTTCCGCCGTCAGGGCGCCGGCGAGCTGCTCGTCATGTGCGCCGTCGAGTTAGCCATGGTGCACGGCATGGACGCGGTGACGCTGGAATACCGCCGCTCCAACGAGCTCGCCCGGGCCCTCTACGAGAAGTATGGGTTTGTCAGCGTCGGGGTGCGCCCTCGCTACTACTCCGACAACAACGAGGACGCCGTCATCATGACCACGCCGCCCATCCTCTCGCGCTCCCATCAGGAGCTGTACTGGCGCCGGAAAGCGGAGCACCGGAAGCGCTGGGGCGACCGCTACCGTCTGCCGGAGTCCTTCTGAGAGGGATGGGAGCTAGTCTTGGCGGAGGCTGCGGCGGACCCACTCGTCGCGGTTGCGGATGTCGCGGTCGAACAGCAGGCGGTTCAGCATCATCTCCCGCCGCGCCGGCCCTCGGGGCAGAGAGCGCTCGTTGGTCAGCAGGCGCTTGGCGAACACGATCCCCGCCATCGCCAGACATCCCGCCGCTATCGCCCCCGGCCCATCGAAGATGAGCGCCGAGAGCGGCGCTACCGCTATCCCCAGCCCCACGGCCAGGGGGATGCTGCGCAGCGCCACCCCCACGAGGGAGACGGCGGTGAATACAGCCAGCGTTATCGGCGTCAGCATGAGCATGAAGCCGATGGAGGCGCCGACGCCGCGGCCGCCGCTGAACCCCAGGTAGACCGACCAGACCGCGCCCAGCAGCGCCGCCAGCCCGGCCACCACCTGCACGGCGAGCGCCTGGTCGAGGGCCTTGGCCAGCCCGATGCCGGCCATCACCAGCCCGATCTGGGCGAGGCCCACGGGCACCACCGCCCAGCGGGCGACCGTCTGGTAGACGTTGGAGGCGCCTACGTTGGCGCTCCCGTAGCGCCGAATGTCGATCCCCCTCAAGATGCGGCCGGCCAGGTAGGCGACGGGGATAGAGCCCATCAGGTAGGAGGCGAGGATGATCAGCAAGCTGGCCGCTGTGTTCGCAACCATCGGCCGCCTCGAGGAATAGCCGCGCCATGCGGAGCCCGTCCGCCAGCCGTATTCTAAGCGCTGCGCGACGGGATTGCCATACGGGGCGGAGAGGTATCGCCGCAGAGATTGACAGTCCCGGGCGAGCGGCTATGATGCGGAAGGCAGGGGATCAAGTGTAAGGAGGCGAGGCATGGGCACCGTCCTGTACGAGAAGCGCAACCGGGTGGCCTACATCACCATCAACCGGCCGGAGGTGATGAACTGCGTCGGTCCGCCGACCGCGCAAGAGTTAGTCGAGGCATGGGAGGATTTCCGCGACGACGACGAGTTGTACGTCGCCGTAATCGCGGGCGCCGGCGAGAAATCGTTCTGCGCCGGGTTCGACCTCAAGCAGTTCGGTAGCGGCGGGCTGCCGCAGTCGCCGAACGATGTCCGGCGCTTCATCTACAGCCACCCGGGGTTCATGGGCTACACCCGCCGGGCGGACATCTTCAAGCCGATCATTGCCGCCGTCAACGGCTACTGCTTCGCCGGGGGGCTGGAGATCGCCCTCTGCGCCGACATCCGCCTCGCCGCCGAGCACGCCGAGTTCGGGGTGCTGAACCGGCGCTGGAACGTGGGCCTGGGCGACGGCGGGACGCAGCGGCTGCCCCGCGTCGTCGGGCTGGGACGGGCGCTGGAGCTGATCATCACCGGCCGGCGGATCGACGCGCAGGAGGCGCACCGCATCGGGCTGGTGAACGAGTTGGTGCCGGGCGACCGCCTGATGGCGCGCGCCACGGAGCTCGCCGAGGCGATCTGCGAGCTGCCGCAGGGGGCGATCCGGACGGATAAAGAGGCGGTGATGCGCGGTCTGGGGACGCCGCTGGAGGAGGGGCTGCGGCTGGAGGGGTCGACGTTCATGACGCTGGTCGGCCAGGCGGACTTCTATGAGGGGCCGAAGTCGTTCGCGGAGAAGCGGAAGCCGTCCTTCAAGCAGGACGACTAGCGGAGAGCAGTCTGCGGGTTAAGGACTACGGCTTTCCGGCGGCCCGGATTGTCATGGCGACTCGCCCTGCAGCGGTGGGCCCGGCTCGTCTTCTGAGCCCGGCGGCGGTGTGGGCACGACGCAGTCCGTTGTGGACTCGAACGATATGGGTTCGCCGAAAGGCTCCCAGCGGAACGTGGGCGTATCGGTCGAGCGGTCGATCACTGCCTCGACCAGGATCTCAGCCTCGATGGGGCGGTGATCGGTTCGGCTGGTGCTCACGGGCACCAAGCCGGTGGAGGACGTGTACTTACAGACTGCCTCCGCTGCGTCGAGAAAGGACTCGCGGGTGAGGTTGGGGCCGGCCTGTTTGAGGATGCCCGTCAAGCCCTCGGAGACGGCCCATCCCACGAGGGCGGTGTTGTCGAATGTCAGGTCCGGCGCGTACTTTGCTATGAGCTCCTTTCTTTCTACGATACCCGGGATGTCGTCCTCCCACGCTTGATGGCCGATCATGGCGCTTATGGTGCCCTCTATGTTGTCGTATCCGGCAAGCTGGGCGACGATCTCGAGGGCGTTGGTGCCGTTGATTATCATGGGGACATCCCAGCTTAGGAGCTCGCGGGCCGTCTTGATCATATTGGCGGCCTGGACCGGTCCACCCCAGAAGGCCATCACGTCGACGTTGTCGACCTTGAGGCGCTGCACCTGGGCGGTGACCTCCGACTGCGTCTCGTCGTAGTACTCGACGGCGACGTCCATGTCGGCGCCCTGCTCTTCGAGTCCCTCCCTCATGCCCTGCTCACCCTCTCTGCCGTAGTCGTCGTTCTGGGCGATGATGCCGAGCTTCTTGCCGTCGTAGTTCTCGAACACGTACCTTGCCAGGATGCGGCCCTCGGTCATGTAGTCGGCGAGACCGGTGAAGCGCGTCCTCACGACGGGTTCTGTCCATTTGCGGTTCCCCGTGAGGACATACATGTCGGGGATACCCCGTTCCTCCAGATACTTGTAGACAGCGCTATGGGCGGCTGTCCCGAGGCTGCCCTGGAGGGCGAAGATGCCGTCCTGCTCGACGAGCATGCGGATGGATTCGGCGGCGACAGGGCCGGAGTACTGGCTATCGCCGACGTATAGTTTGATCTTGCGGCCGTAGATGCCGCCGTTGTCGTTGATGTAGTCGTAGTAGGCCTGCATCCCCCTGCTGATGGCGATTCCCCAGGCTGCCGCCGGTGAGTAACTCAGGGGCAGGAGCGCGCCGATTCGGATTTCCGTGTCGGTGACGCCCTGCATCTGGCCGGGAAGGGCGTCATCGCCGCCGTCGGGGGTGGGCGATCCGTTTCCGCCGTCATCTTTTCCGCAGGCGCCTGCCACAAGCGCGGAGAGCGCTAGTCCTGCCGTTAGCAGCAATATCATCCGCTTGAGCGTGTGTCTTCTCATCTCATCATACCCTTCTGTTCCTGGTTCGCGCGCAGCGGTCGCGCTCCAGCGGCAATCTGGCGTCTCCGGGCTGGCTGAGCGGTGCGGGGAGGCATCTAGCTACTGCTTGACGGTATCGTACAACCTTCTCGGCTTCTGTCAAGCGCTTTGTCTGGCGAGTTGCCGGGGAGCAGCGGAAGCCGTCCTTCAAGTGGGCTGGGTAGCGGAGGGCAGTTCGCGGGTTGAGACCTGCGGCCTCCTTATTGTTCGAGGTGTCCTGTCAGGGGGCCATGCGGCGTCGGGA
>DAOUEO010000027.1:0-2303 GCA_034430455.1 Dehalococcoidia bacterium
GCGAGTTAGCGAGGTCGCTTGAATAGTGGTTGAGGGAGAACAGAAGCCGCGAACAATTGAATTGAGCGGACCGGGAAGTAGCGTCCCCGCCTGTCACCCCGCTGGCTTGAGCCAGCGGTGCGCCAGAAGGGGCACTTGCGGCCCGGCCGCTCATTCTGTCGTTGAGGCTGTAGGAAAACCCTTTCGTGCTCCTCAGACATGGAATATGGTCTCCTCATCGCCCACCTGTACAAGGAGACCCCATGGCCCGCTTCAAGCCTTACTCCTACAGCCAGAAGCTCATGATCCGCATCGATCTGAACGAACAGCTTCAGCCCGGCACCTTCGAGTTCGCCCTCAATCAGATCGTCGATGAGCTCGATCTCTCCGTTTTCGACCACCGCTTCCATAATGATGAGACGGGCGCCCCAGCCTACGACCCCGCCATCATGCTCAGGATCGTCCTCTTCGCCTACTCACGCGGAATCACGTCCTCCAGACAGATCGCCCGCGCCTGCCGCGAGAACGTCGTCTTCATGGCACTTGCCGCCGATTCGCATCCGCATTTCACCACCATCGCCGACTTCATCTCCTCCATGACCGAGGAGATCACGCCTCTGTTCCGTAACGTCCTACTCATCTGCTCTCAGGAGGGCCTCATCGGCAAGGAGATGTTCGCCATCGACGGCTGCAAGATCTCCTCGAACTGCGCCAAGGAGTGGAGCGGTACGCGCGCGGACTTCCAGCGCCGTAGTGAGAAGCTCGATCGCTCCATCACCTTCCTGCTCGAGAAGCACCGCGAGACTGACTGCGAGCAGGAGAAAGCCCCGCACGATGACGATGCTTCCGGTCCCGCCGGCAATCAGCGGCAGAAGGAAGAACGCGCGATCAAGCGTTTGAGGGCCCACAAGGAGAAGCTCGATGCCTGGCTGGCAGTGAACGAAGATAGGCTTGGCGCGACTGGCAAGCCCAAGCAGAGCAACATCACCGACAACGAGAGCGCCAAGATGCCCACCTCACATGGTGTGGTGCAGGGCTACAACGGCCTGGCGGCGGTCGACAGCCGCCATCAGGTGATCATCCACGCCGAGGCCTTCGGCGAGGGCTCGGAGAAGCATCTGCTGGAGCCTATGTTGACAGGGATGCGGGAGAACTTCCACGGCATCGGAGATGAGGCCGAGGATCCACTGCGGGAAGCCGTTCTGGTAGCGGACAATGGCTACCACAGCGAGGACAACGTGCGCCTGGTCTTCGAGCAGGGCCTGGACGCCTATCTTCCCGATGCCCACTTCCGCAAGCGCAACCCGGCGCTGGCAGGAGAGCAGCAGCGTTACAAGCGCCCGATCGATCGGAAGGGGACGGTACCGGGCAAGAAGTACTTCAGCGTCTCGGACTTCCACTATGACGAGGCCAAGGGCAAGATGATCTGTCCGGCGGGCAAGGAGATGTACATTCGCAACCGGAACTTCTGGACCGCTCAGGGTCGCCGCGGGATCACGTACATGGCGAAGAAGACCGACTGCCGGGTCTGTAGCTTGCGCCAGCAATGCCTACGCCGCGGCGCCACGGTAGCGCGCCAGGTGACCGTATTCGCGGAGAAGGAGGCTTCCTACACCAAGAAGATGATCGAACGCTTCGACAGCGCGCTGGGCCAATTCCTTTACAGCCGTCGGATGGGGATCGTGGAGCCGGTGTTTGCCAACGTCTGCTGTGCTCTAGGGCTCGATTGGTTCAGTCTACGCGGGAAGGCGAAGGTGGACACGCAGTGGAAGCTCTTCGCGATCGTGCATGACCTGCTGAAGCTGGCGCGCTATGGGCCGAGCTACGCGGTTCGGTAGGCCGCCGCGGGGAGGGGCGAGTTGCGGCGGGCTGGGCGCCCAGGCGACCCCGGCCCCGCAACGGTGAAGGACTATTGGCAGAGGCACGGAGGATCTGGCATTATCGAGATGTAGCACTTGCGCCGGTGCACCCTCCACAAGGATTCGGAGAGAAGATGACCACCTGCGCATGGGTTTTTCTACGGACTCGTTAGACCCCAGGCTCTTCGTCGGACGAGGCGAACAGTATAGGAGCAGGAACCGCATGAGATACTTAAGCACCCTATTCGTCATAGCGGGCCTTCTTGTTGGAGGATGCTCTTCTGATGATCCAGTCGCGCCGGACGAACTGGAGGTGACGACCTATCCTGCGGAGTATTGGTTCATCAATTCCGGCGATGGGGATATCGAGGCCGTAGAGATCACGGGCAACACGTATTATCCTGATGACGACCATACAAACCTGCACATGCAGAATTGGCAGCGACCAGCTCCCGATGCGCGATT
>DAOUEO010000028.1:0-3844 GCA_034430455.1 Dehalococcoidia bacterium
CGCCGCCGCGGACTCTGCTGGACGAGTGCAGCGCGCAGCTCAATATCCTGATCGGCGGCCAGGACACGGTGGCGGTGGACACGGTCGGCGCCAGGGTGCTGGGCTATGCCATCGATGAGGTGGAGCACCTGCGCCTGACGGCGGAGTGGGGCCTGGGCGAGGGGCAGATGGAGAGCATCGACCTCATCGGCGACCTCAGCCCTTATCAGACACGCTATCCGTACGCCCTTCTGCGGCGCTTCCACCCCGACGTGCGCATCGTCGAGGGTCGGGAGCGGGCGTGCGTCGAGGGATGCAAGGGGAACACGGAAGCCGTCCTGGAGATACTGACCAACGACTTCTCCGGCCGGGGCGGCTTCAGCATCGTCTTCGGCAAGGGCTTCGCGGACGCCGACCTGGAGGGTCTGCCCGGCGACATCCTGGTCGTGGGGCAGTGCGCCGTCGACGAGCGAGGGGAGGAGCTGCGGCGCCGCTATCCCAAGCGCCGGATCATCGAGGTGGGCGCCCACAACGACCTGCGGGGGATTATCGCCGGCCTGAACACGCTGATGAAGGTCAAGACGCTGGACATGATCCCCATGAATCGCCTGCGCTCGTCGTGGATCATCTTGCAGGCCAGGCTGCACGGGCTCAGCTCGCGCCTGCCGCCCGTGCTGGGGGGGCCGGCCAAGACCGAGTAGCCAGCGCAGCCGCGACCTACCCTTCCAGGCGCTCAACCATCTCCGGGGGCAGCCGCCGCGTCGCTTCTCTGAGGGTGACGCCGGACATCCGCGGCCTGTTCTCGGCCACGAAGCGGAAGACCTCCTCCGGGTCGCGGCGGGAGATATCCCGCAGCACCCACCCGATCGCCTTGCGGATGAAGAACCCCTTCTCCTCCATCATCTCGCGGGCGAAGGCGTAGAAGAGGGCCCTATCGCCCTTGCCGCGGCGGAAGAGGAGGAGCTGCGAGAGGAGAGAGGCCCGCCTCATCCAGAAGCTCTCGTCGCGGGACCACTTCCGCAGGTACTCCAGCACCCGCTCGTCCCTCTCGAGGACGGCGCCGACCAGGTGGACTGATATCTCGTCCACCTGGTCCCAGTTGACGGACTGCCGCAGCATCTCCTCCAGCAGGGGCATGTCGGAGTAGTCGAGGAGGGCGCGGTACTCGTCGAGGAGGACGATGGCGAGAGCCCGCTCTTCGTGGAAGTCGCCGGCCCACAGCGTCCGGCAGAGGCCCCAGAGCGTCCCCTTGGAGATCTTCCTGTTGCCGGCGCGGAAGTCCTTCGCGATGCGCCTGATCTTGGGAACGGAGACACCGTAGAACTGGAACGGGCTCTTGAGGTAGCGCTTCTCCTGCACCGCCCTCACGGGGTCGGCGAGTCCGCTGAACTGCTTGCGGAAGCCGGCTATCGCCTCGCCCTCGAAGGACGACCCGTCGATGCCTTCAGACATGGTGAGGTCGGCGTAGCGGGCGAGGATCTGCTTGGGGCGCGGCCCGTAGATGAAGAAGTAGTCCAGATAGGGGTCGTCCACCTGAAAGGAGCCGGTGATGGTCGAAGGAAACCCCAGCTCGTAGACGGTCTTGCTGCTGTGGTGGACGAAGATGCCGTAGCCACGGCTGCTCTGGAGGAAGGGGATGTCGTGGTGGGTCAGGTTCGTCGTGTTCGTTCCCCCGGCATCGCGGGTCCAGGAGATGACCCGCCGGCCCCGCTTGTCGAGGGGGCCGTACTGCCGGCCGAGACCGAAGAGGCGCTCGTCGGGTGCCAGCTCGAAGCTCTCGTGGAAGGCGACGCGACCCCGCCGGTCCCGCGAGTAGCCGAGGGGGAGGGACACCAGGCCGGAGGACGACCGGTCGGCGATCTGCTGGACGAAGAGCTTGCGGCCCCGCCGGTCGAAGACGCCGAAGTGGAAGGGCCTGGGCACCACCTTCAGGACGAGGGCGGAGGTGGTCAGGACGAGCTTGCCGCCGGCGGTCTCCAGGGTCGCGTCGGCGGAGCGCTGCGCCCCCTCCACCAGCACCGGCGAGGCCAGGGGCGGCTCCTCCCCCGGCCGGTAGGCGCGCACCCGCAGGACCTCGGGCGCTACGAAGCGGAGGTCGAGGGTCATCTCCTCGTCTTCTCTGGTGAGGACGGAGAGGCGGACGCCGCCCTTGATGCGACGGTGGCGCTGCATCCGGGCGAGATAGCAGTACTCGCGCGCGGGGTCGGCGAAGATGGGGACGGCGTCGGCGGCGAGCTGGACGACGGCATTGGTGGCTCTGGCCATTGACCCTCATTCCTGTTTCGAAGCGGCGACATGGGGCCCGGACGCGGACTCGCTCTGACTATAGGGGCAGGGAAGATGGGAATCAATCCCCGGCCAGGAAGGGGAGCCCGGCAGCCGGGCAGCAGCGGCAAGGCCCTGTCAATGCGACGCCCTGTGCGCGTGGGCGGCGTCGGCGTTGTCGCCGCAACATGGGCGCTGTTCTTCCCACCCACCCGCCCTAGGGGTGTTTTGAGAAATCTGGGGGACACCCCCAGACCCCCGCCAGAGGGGGCAGGGGCTCCCTCTGGACTCCCCCAGGGCTGCGTAGATCTGTCTTGTCGATGACCACCAGGCAGGATTGTGAGGCAACAGGTCGGGCACGCGCCACAGGCGGGCAGGCTGAACGAGTGGGGGCTTTTCTCTCAATAGCGAAACCCCTTAAACTAATAGTGGACTATGATTGACTACCAGGAGATCGCCAGGGCGCTCAAGCAAGGGGCGGAGAAGCGCCCTGAGCTTGCCGACACCGTCAACCTGTACTGCGCGCTCCTCGAGATCCAGGAGCAGGCTCAGGTATCGGCGCGCCCCCCATTGAGCAGCGCGGAAGCCCATGCCCGGCTGGAAGAGGGGCGCCCTCTGGTCTCCCCCGATGAGCTGGACGCCGACCCCGCCGGCCTGGGCGAGCTGTGCGCCCGCATCGCCTTCACCATCGCCGAACACCGGCGGGACCAGGTCAAGCCGCTGGCGCAGATACACGCCTGGCTCCACGAAAGGCGGGAGCGGATGAGAACGATCGCGGTTGAGTACCTGCGGAGCGGCCAGGTCGTCAACGGCGACCGCGCCGGCATCAACCGCGGACTGCTCGCCTTCGTTCTCAGCAGCGGGCTGAGTCCCTTCCTGCGGGCGCGGGCGCGGGAGCTGGCCCCCCTGGTCGCCGACGCCGGTTGGCGTCGCGGCTACTGTCCGGTGTGCGGAGGCGAGCCGGACATGGCCGCCCTGCGGAAAGGGAGCGGACGCCGACGGCTCCTCTGCTCGCGCTGCGACAGCGAATGGACGTTCCGCCGCCTCGGCTGTCCCTTCTGCGGGAATGAGGAACCGGCCCGGCTGGCCTACCACCCCAGCGACGACCACATCTACCGCCTCAGCGTCTGCGAGAGCTGCCGCCGCTATCTGAAGACGATCGAGCTGCGCGGGGCCGCGGCGGAGCATCCCCTGGCGGCGGAGCGCGTCCTCACCGCGGGCATGGACGCGGCCGCCGAGAGGGCGGGCTATCGGGGAGGATGAGAGTGGAGCCGGCGAGCACCGAGTTCGCGTTTCGGGCCTACGAGGGCGACAGCGCCGAAGAGCGCCGCAAGAAGATGATCGGCGAGGCGGTGTGCAGCCTCATCGTGAACGGGCAGAAGTGGGTCACCTTCTTCTGCACGCCCAGCGACCTCGACTTCCTGGCGATCGGTTTCCTCTTCGACGCCGGCGTCATCGAAAGCGCCGATGAGGTGGAGGACGTGCGCGTGACCGGCGGGCCGCAAGACCTGGAGGCGCTGGTCGAGGTGAGCCTCCGCGACAAAGAGCTGACCCTCCCATCCCGCTCGACGCTGACGACCGGCTGCGGCGGCGGCCTCAC
>DAOUEO010000029.1:0-2810 GCA_034430455.1 Dehalococcoidia bacterium
CGATCCAGCACAAGTGCGCCGACATGGTCACCGACGTCGACGGCTGCCGCTTCATCATGTACCGCGCCGCCTGGTCCGTCGCCGAGGGCGAGCCGGACGCCGAGCAGCTCGTGCACATGGCCAAGGCCTGGTGCAGCGACGCCTCGCGGCGGGTAGTGGCGCATGGCCAGCAGATCCAGGCCGGCATCGGCTTCACGAAGGACTACAAGATCCAGCTCTACTTCCGCCGCCAGAAGATGGCGGAGCTCATGTGGGGCGACGGCGACTTCCACCGCGAGGTGGCGGCGCAGTCGCTGGGCATCTAGCGGTCGGCGGCCGGCTGCTATCGAGACCTAGCTCTTGGGGGCTGCCTCTTCGGGGGCGGCCCCCTGTGCGCGTGGACAGCGTCGGCGTCCTCGCCGCAACATGGGCGTCCTTCTTCCCACCCGCCCGCCCTAGGGGTGTCTTGGGGAATCAGGGGGACACCCCCTGGAACCCCCGGCAGAGGGGAGTCCCCCTCTGCACTCCCCCAAGGCCGTCCCCTGTGCGGCCGATATAGTATAATAGTAGTGAAGGACGTGTGATCTGCGCGTCTCGGCGCAACGGTGGGTATGGAGGCTAGCTGCAATGAACAACATAAAGACCTTCTTCCTTCTCAGCCTGTTGACCTCTCTCCTTGTGGGCGTCGGCTGGCTCATCGGCGGCTTCGGGGGGATGGTGATCTTCCTGATGATAGGAGCGGTCATCAACTTCGGCTCGTTCTGGTTCTCCGACAGGCTGGTGCTGAAGATGTCGGGGGCGAAAGAGGTGACGGCGGACGAGGAACCGCGGCTGCACTCCCTGGTCGAGGACGTCGTCAGCCTGGTGGGGCTGCCGAAGCCCAAGGTCTACATGATCGCCACCGACACCCCGAACGCCTTCGCGACCGGCCGCAGCCCCAAGAAAGCGGCGGTGGCGGTGACCACCGGCATCATGCGCATCCTCGACTACCAGGAGCTGAAGGGTGTCCTCGCCCACGAGCTGGGGCACATCCGCAACCGCGACACCCTGATCCAGACGGTCGTGGCGACGCTGGCGGGCGCGATCACGATGGTCGCCTGGATGCTCCAGTGGACGCTGATCTTCGGCGGCGGTCGCCGGGGCAGCCAGGGCGGCAACCCGCTGGGGATCATCGGGCTTCTGGCGACAATAATCCTCGCCCCTATTGCCGCCACCCTCATCCGCATGGCGATCTCGCGCTCGCGTGAGTACGAGGCGGACGCCACGGCGGCGCGCATGATCCACGACCCGGAGGCGCTGGCGAGCGCCCTCCTCAAGCTCGAGCAGGGCGTCAAGATGCGCCCGATGGCCGAGAGCAAGGCTGGCGCGCAGGCCATGGCCCACCTCTACATCGTCAACCCGTTCCGCGCCCAGGGGATGGCCAAACTGTTCAGCACCCACCCGCCGATCGAAGAGCGCGTGCGCCGTCTGCGGGCCATGGCGGGTCTGGCCTAGCAGGCACGACACCTAGAAGACATAAGATATCGGAGGCCGGTGCTTCAAGCGCCGGCCTCTTCTTACCCCATTCGCCGGCGGCCGGGGAACGACACGGCAGAGAGACTGACGCGAGATGTTCAGGGATGATGAGCGACGCCGACTATAGGATCAGAAACGGTATGGAGGTAGACAGCTAATGCGTCACGTGACGGCGCTCTGCGCTTCCCTGGCGTGCGGACTCGTTCTGGCGACGGTGAGTGTGGGGTGTACGCGGGTCGAGACGGTCGAGGTCGTCGTAACCGCTACGCCGGCCCCCGATACGGCCGAAGTCGTGGCGACATCGCCTCCCGCCCCCGTCGAGCCGGCCGTGGAGCCCTCACCCACGCCGAAGCCCCGGCCCTTTGGGCCTGTCGGCGGGCCGCCGGACCTGATGATCGAGCAGTTCAGCGACGAAGTCTACCTGAACATGTACAGGGATGACTGCATCGAGGGGGAGGAGGAGTGGGGAACCTCGAGGAAGGTTGCCGAGGCCTATTGCGGCTGCGTCGTGGACGAGGCGGTCAAGGCGGGCATAGTCGGCGACATGAAGGAGTTTGGTTTCACGGTCGGGTGGGGGTATCCCCCGTCCTCTGAGTTCACGGAAAAATTCTCCGCCATCATCGATGAGTGCTGGGAGAGCGTGAGCCAGCCCTTTCACGATGGCATCTAGCGCCGCGGCGTGAGTCCGGGCGCGGCGTCTGCGGGCGATGAACCGAGGCCGGTGCTTCGAGCAGCGGCCTCTTCGCGATTGTTGAAGATGAGGAGTCGCGGCCTCTACGGCAGCGTCCAGGAGGCGCGGCTCGTGCCGAATACCTGACCGAAGACGAAGACCAGCCCGCCCGCCGTGGAGGGCACCTCGAAGGGGACCTCCCCCTGGATAGCACCGTCCACCGGTATCAAGCCGTTGAAGCTCACCGCAGTCGGCGCGCCGATGGCCACCGGATAGTCGTTGCCCACGCTGTCGCGCAGCCGGCACTGCAGCATCGACGAGAGGCTGTAGGAGTCGTCTCCCATATTCCGCGCGGAGACGTCGACGATGAGCCACCTGTTGCCGGCGGTCGGCGTCAAGGACCCTTCGCCCTGGCTCTCGCGCACTCCGTGGACCGTCACCGCCGCGTCGCCCACCGTCTGGATAGTGCCGATCGGCTGACCAGGAGGGACGCCCCCGTGCTGCAGGAACCACTGCCAGCCCCCGCTCTGGGGGTCGATCATCGCCTTCTCGACGAAGCCGCGGAACGCAAAGCCGCCCGCGAGCGCGAGCACGACCAGTACGACCGCTTCAATGATCAAGAACCCGAGGAAGATGACACGGCCGG
>DAOUEO010000030.1:0-1969 GCA_034430455.1 Dehalococcoidia bacterium
CTCACCTGCTCGGGTGAGAGGGTGGGACTGCGGGAAAGGGCGAGGGCCGCCGCGCCCGACACCAGGGCCGCGGAGAAAGACGTCCCGCTGCCCACGGCGTAGGGCTGACTGCCGATGCACGTCCAGAGATCGTCGCAGAACTCCTGGGGCATGGTGCTCACTATGTCGACCCCAGGCGCGGAGACGTCTATGCCGGGCCCCCAGTTGCTGAACATGGCTTTTGCGTCGGGACGCTTGTGTTCGCTGGCGGAGACGGCGATGACCTTGTCGAGACGGGCCGGAAACGCGACCTGCGCGCTCGCCGTGTTGCCCGCCGAGGAGACGATCACCACTCCGTAGACGTCATGGGCCTGCTCGATCGCGTCCTCTAGAGTCTCGGACTCCTGGTATCCACCGAAGCTGATGTTGAGAACGCGGGCGCCGGAGCGGACGGCGTAGAGTATGCCGTCGGCGGCGCTCTGGGCGGTGCCGGAGCCGGTGCAGTCGAGCACCTTCACCGGCATGATGGTGACGCCGGGGGCGGTTCCCGATACCCCTATCTGGTTGTTGGCGCGGGCGGCGATGACCCCCGCCACGAAGGTGCCGTGGCCGTCGTCGTCCTCGATATCGTTGTTCGGCGTCGATTCGTAGTGGCAGGACGAGGTGATGTTGGGCGCGAAGCTGCAGCCGTGGCTGTCGTCTACACAGCCGTTATCGTCGTCATCCCGTTTGTTTGCCGTCACGTCGGCGGGGTTCGTCCAGATGCTGTCCTTCAGGTCAGGATGGTCTATGTCGATGCCGGTGTCGAGCACGGCCACCACGACGGAGGAGTCGCCGGTCTCGATGTCCCAGGCCGGGGGCGCCTGAATGAGGTCGTAGTACCACTGCTGGCGGCTGATGAAGAGGGGGTCGCTGGGGACGCCGTCGCTGCGGAGGATGTAGTTGGGCTCGGCGTACTCCACCTCGGGCCGGGCTTCGTACAGGCGGGCCGCCTCCTCGGGGGACACCCCCGGCTCTATGCCGACCCGCACGACCCCCAGCTCCTCAATACCGCCCAGCTCCTGGAAGCCGAGCGCTTCCTGCACCTGCGCCTGGGCGGCCATCGTCACCGGCTCCTTGAACTTCACCAGTATCTCGCCGGGGACGGCCTCGGCGGGCCGGGAGCTGTCAAGGGTGGTCGCGGAGATGCTTGGCGGCGAGGGGCTGCAGAGGGAGGTCTTCCCTGCGAACGCCGTGAGAAGACAGACGGCAAGGAGGATCGCCGCCCCCTTCAGCCGACCCCTCCCGTCTCCCACAGCACCGCCTTCCTTTCTCACCGACTTCCCGTACCATAACATCGTGAGCGGCGGTTAGACAAGCGTCTCCCTGTGCTAAAATAGCGCCGCACATGAATTCCGGCGCATCGATCCGAAGGCTCTCGCCCCAGGTCGTGGGGAAGATCGCCGCCGGCGAGGTCGTCGAGCGGCCGGCGTCGGTGGTGAAGGAGCTGGTCGAGAACTCCCTCGACGCCGGCGCGCGGCAGATCGGCGTCGCCGTGGGACGGGGCGGCCTCGATCTCATCCGCGTGAGCGACGACGGCCGCGGCGTCGACCCCGTCGAGCTCCCCCTCGCCTTTGAGCGCCACGCCACCAGCAAGCTCTCCAGCGAGGGCGACCTGGAGCGCGTGGCGACCCTCGGCTTTCGCGGCGAGGCGCTCCCCAGCATCGCCGCCGTCGCCGAGGTGGAGATGGCATCCCGCCCCTCGGACGCCGCCGCCGGCGCCTTCGTGCGGCTGGAGGAAGGGGTGGTCGTCGATAGCGGCAGCGAGGGGATGCCCGCCGGCACGAGCGTCGTCGTCAAGCACCTCTTCGGCCGCCAGCCGGCGCGGCTCAAGTTCCTGCGCTCGCCGGCGACGGAGGCCGCCCAGATAGCGACGGTCGTCAGCCACTACGCCCTGGCCTACCCCGAGGTGCGCTTCTCCCTGACGGTGGACGGCCGCCTGACGCTGCAT
>DAOUEO010000031.1:0-3435 GCA_034430455.1 Dehalococcoidia bacterium
CCACGTTTCCAATTCAGGATCCTGTCGATGTTGGCGGTCAGGCGGGCCATGATCTTGTCCGCCCGCTCCTGGGTGAGATTGCCGTCGGCCACCGCCTGATCGAGTTTGTCCTGGGCGGCGGTCAGGATGGCGCTCTTCAGCGTGTCGGCGGACACCCCCTTGGACTCACCGATCTCGGCCAGGCTCTGACCCTGCCTGATCTCCTGGAAGATCTCACGGGGAGTCATGTCCAGGGTATCAGCGACGGAAGAAACAATGCCGCCGAGGGCGCGCAGGCGCCAGCCCCTCAGCCCAAGGCCAAGACCACGGCTCTCCTCAATGCGCTCGCGGACCCGCTCAGCCCTTTCCGGAGATATCTTCCCCACAGCGACGGCCTCGTCGAGCATCTCCAGCCGCGCCGCCTTAAAGGCGTCGACGAGCTGCTGCTCCGTCACGCCGAGATGAGAGGCGACGCGGGCCGCGAAGCGCTCTCGCGCTCCCTGCGCGTCCCCTTCACCTCCACCCTGCGCCAGCGCCACACCGGCGACAAGGCCGGAGACAAGGAGGGCCATTACTCCCAGGGCCGCGAACAGCCCCACTTTCCGGTTCATCGACACTCTCCTCTCTCCCCACCTCTAGATAGGTACCTGCATTCATTACTAACGTGCAGTCTACATGGGCGCGGCTAAGGGCTCACTAAGCAAATGTAAAAAGAGCGTGAAATCCGGCGCCGACGGGCTGTCCCCCCTCTGGCAGGGAGCCCCGCCGACGCTTGAGACAGCGAAGGACAGATAGACCGCCTCTTCACCGGCAGTGTAGAATGGGCGTGGCGGAGGTATGGGATGCCGGACGAGCTGGAGCGCGAGATCGAGGAGATCCTCAGCCGGATCGACGAGTTCCCCAAGGAGAGCGCCTTCGGCCGGCGGCGCAGACGCTGGGCCAAGCGATTCCGCCGCTGGCGAGGGAGGCTGGCGCTCCGTCTGCCGCGCATCTCGCTGGGACACGTCATGGCCGCCTCGGTGCTGCTGATCATCCTCGCCTACGCCTTCCGCTCGACGGCCTTCGGGCGCTATGCCTTCGCCGTCGGGCTCGTCCTGCTCTTTTTCGCCATCGCCGCCTCCTTCTTCAGCGCACGGCGACCGAAGGAGGCGAAGCGCTGGCGGGGGCAGGTGGTCGACCTTTCGGGGCCCAGCCTCGCCGACAAGGTGAGGGGCTGGCTCAGCGGAAGGCGTCGCGGCGGTAGATGGTAGGCGTCCCTGCCCATTCGCGGGCCTGTCGGTGGCGCCCCTTGTCGCCTCGATGCGCCTATAGTAACATCCAGCCGAGCGGAGGCTATCCTCATGAAACTGTTCAGGCTGACGGCTGTCGTTGTCCTGCTATCGACGGCGCTGTTGTGCTTTGCCTGCGGCGGCTCTGATTCGTCATCAGGGCGGCCCAACCCGGGCAAGGTCCCTACGGCGACCCTCCCCGCCGTCCTTCCCGACCCGCTGATCGTCAGCGGCACGCCGGCGGCGCCAGCGGCCCCGTCGGGAGAGACGTACGTCGTGAAGTCGGGCGACACCCCGTCCGCGATAGCCGAGCGGCTGGGAGTGAGCGTCGACGAGCTGATGAGCCTGAACTCGATCACCGATCCGACGCAACTCGAGGTGGGACAGGTGCTCCGGATACCCAGCGCGAAGCCGACGACTCCCTCACCCGGGCGCACACCTGCCGCCTCGACGCCCACGCCGAAGGCCACCAGCGCCACGAACACCCCCCGTCCGGCAGCGACGCCGCGGGAGGGCGAGACGACCTACACCGTGCAGTCGGAGGACAACGCGAACGATATCGCCGTCCGCTTCGGCATCACTGTGGCGGAGCTGGCGGCGGCGAACAACACCACGGTCGATGCCATGCGCAGCCTGCAGGTCGGCGATGTGCTGATCATACCCGCTTCGAGCATCACAGCCACCCCCGCGCCGGCCGAGGAGCCGACGGCAACGCCGGAAACCTAGAAGGGCTCTTCGGCGTACATCTCGAAGATGCTAGCCTGACCTCCAGCGCCGTCATCACGTGAGGGGGGCGGCTGGGGGCGGGATCATCCCAGGACAGGAGATACGAGGCCATGTCTGTCAAAGAGAAGCTGGAACGTTTGCGCAAGCTCAAAGAGGAGGCGCGCCTGGGCGGAGGTCAGAAGCGGATAAAGGCGCAGCACGCGCGGGGAAAGCTCACGGCCCGGGAGCGGCTGGATATCCTCCTCGACGAGGGCAGCTTCGCGGAGCTGGACAGCCTGGTCGTCCACCGCTGCAACGACTTCGGCGCCGCTGACCAGCGCTTCCCCGGCGACGCCGTGGTGACCGGCTACGGCAAGATCAACGGGCGTCCCGTGTATGTGTTCTCCCAGGATTTCACCGTCTTCGGCGGCTCGCTGTCGGAGGTTGTGGGCGAGAAGATATGCAAGGTGATGGACCTGGCCCTGAAGAACGGCGCGCCCGTCATCGGCCTGAACGACTCCGGCGGCGCCCGCATTCAGGAGGGGGTGGCGAGCCTGGCGGGCTACGCCGACATATTCCTGCGCAACGCCCTCGCGTCGGGCGTCGTGCCTCAGATCTCGGTGATCATGGGGCCCTGCGCCGGCGGCGCCGTCTACTCGCCGGCCATGACCGACTTCATCTTCATGGTGCAGAACACCTCCCAGATGTACATCACCGGCCCCGACGTCATCAGGGCGGTGACGCAGGAGGAGGTGACGCACGAGGAGCTGGGCGGGGCGATGACGCACGCCACCCGCAGCGGCGTGGCCCACTTCGCGATCGCCGGGGAGGAGGACTGCCTGAACGAGGTGCGGCACCTGCTGTCCTACCTGCCGCTGAACAACATGGAGGACCCGCCGATCGTGCCCACCAGCGACGACTCCCACCGGCGGTCGGAGGAGTTGCTCGTCCTGGTGCCCGAGGACCCGGTGAAGCCGTACGACATGCGGGAGGTCATCTACCGCGTGGTGGACGGCGGCGACTTCCTGGAGGTGCACGCGCACTTCGCCCAGAACATCATTGTCGGCTTCGGGCGGATGGCGGGGCGCTCGGTCGGTATCGTGGCCAACCAGCCGCTATACCTGGCGGGGGTGCTCGACATCGACTCGTCGCGCAAGGCGGCCCGCTTCGTGCGCTTCTGCGACGCCTTCAACATCCCCATCGTCACCTTCGTGGACGTGCCGGGGTTCCTGCCGGGCACGGCCCAGGAGTTCGGCGGGATCATCGGCCACGGGGCGAAGCTGGTCTACGCCTACTCGGAGGCGACGGTGCCCAAGATCACGATCATCGTGCGCAAGGGGTTCGGCGGGGCGTACGACGCGATGGGGTCGAAGCACCTGCGGGCGGACGTGAACCTGGCCTGGCCGATCGCGGAGATAGCGGTCATGGGGCCGGACGGGGCGGTCAACATCATCTTCCGGAGTCAGTTGCAGGAGGCGGAGGA
>DAOUEO010000032.1:0-11110 GCA_034430455.1 Dehalococcoidia bacterium
AGAGGCCGACGAAAAGGCCCAGACGGCGGAGCTCGTGATAACCACCCACCAGGCGCAGGAGAAGGCCGTCCAGATCGCCTTGAAGAAGACCGCCGCCCTGGAGGTGGTCTCCGAGATCGGCGGTTTCATACGGGTGGACGGGTAGGGGCACGTTGCCATGCCCAGCGAAAAAAAAGAAACCGCAGCGGCCGGCAACGCCGTTCAGTGGCTACAGGAAGAGGCTCACCGCACCGGCACGCAGGTGGGCAAGCTAGAGCAGCAGGCGGGCCAACTCCAGGCGCTTCTCTCCGAAGTCCTCGACCGGTCGCATCACTTCGACGCCTCCCTTGCTTCCCTTACCGCCCAGGTAGCAACGATATCGGCGGCGCAGGAGGGGATAAGCCAGTTCCAGACCGTCCTGGCGCGGATGCAGCAGGAGCAGGAGAGGAGCCGCGCCCAGGTCGAAGAGGCGGCGCGCCTGCAGCAGGCCGAGACGGAGAGGGTGCGCAAGGAGCGCGGCGGGGTGATGCGGGGGCTCAGCGAGATCGACCGCCAGGTCTCTTCCTGGTCGGAGCGGCAGGCCAGCGTGGAGGAGGCGGCGCGGCGCTATCAGGAGGCCGCCGCCGCCGCGGCGCTTCAGGCCGAGCGGCTGGAGCAACGGCTGGAGGAGCTGGAAAGCCGGACCGCCCGCAACGTGGAGGCGGTCAACCGCCTCGAGCAGGGGCTGCCCGAGCTGGAGGCCGCCCTGGAGAAAGCGACGAGGGCGATCGAGGCCGAAAGCGAGAGAAGCCGTCTCATCGCCGAGGTGGTCCGCCGCGTCGAGACCGAGCTTGAGGAGCAGAAGAGGAACGTCGAGAGCTTCAACGAGCTGATAGGGCGTGTCGAGCTCCAGCGGGTGGAGCGGCAGCGCCTGGAGACCCGGGCCTCTCAGATCGAGGAGACGATCAGCGAGATGGGGGGGCGCGGGGAGGAGCAGCAGAACATCCTCTCTGCCCTCGACGGAAAGCATCACGGCTACGAAGGCCGTCTGGATGCCCTCAGCGGGCGGTTGGAGCAATACCGCGAGCAGCTAGCGGATTACCTGCTGAAACTCACGCAGAACCAGCAGCAGCTCAAGCGGCGTCAGATCAGCGATTTGCAGAGGGAGATAAAGGAGCTGGAGCATAATGCGCTCGGTCTTACCAGGGAGTGAGGGCCCTGCCAGCGCTTCCAGGGCGCGGGGAAAGGGGCAGGCGCGTGGCCCGGGAGTCCTTCGTCAGTACCGCGAGTACCTGCCGATAAGCGGCGCCACCCCCATGATCCACATGGGCGAGGGGGGCACCCCGTTGGTGCGCTCGCGGCGGCTGGAGAAGGAGGTCGGCTGCGGCGCCCTCTACTTCAAGCTGGAGTCCTGCAATCCCACCGGCTCCTTCAAGGATAGGGGCATGGTAGTGGCCGTGGCCAAGGCGCTGGAGGAGGGAAACCGCGCCCTCATGTGCGCCTCCACCGGCAACACCAGCGCCGCCGCCGCCGCCTTCGCCGCCCACTGCGGCCTGGAGGCGTACGTGGTCGTCCCCCACGGCCGCATCGCCCAGGGCAAGCTGGCGCAGGCGGTCGCCCATGGGGCCAAGATCATCGCTATCAACGACAACTTCGACGCCGCCTTGCGTCTGGCCCGTGTCATCACCGAGAAGCACCCCATCGCGCTCGTCAACTCCGTCAATCCCTACCGCATCGAGGGGCAGAAGACCGCCGCCTTCGAGATCGTCGACGCCCTGGGCGACGCCCCCGACTACCTGTTCATCCCCGTGGGCAACGCCGGCAACATCACCGCCTACTGGCGGGGGTTCCTCGAATACTACCGGCGGCGCGAGTCCAACAAGCGGCCGCGGATGATGGGCTTTCAGGCCGCCGGCGCCGCGCCCATCGTCGAGGGGCGCCCCGTCGCCGACCCCCAGACGGTAGCCACCGCCATCCGCATCGGCAACCCCGCGAGCTGGGAGAGCGCCGTCGCCGCCCGTGATGAGTCGCGGGGGGTCATCGCCGCCGTCAGCGACGAAGAGATCATCGCCGCCTACTACCGCCTCGCCCGCGAGGAGGGGGTCTTCGGCGAGCCGGCCTCGGCGGCGTGCGTGGCGGGTCTCCTGAAGATGGTGCGGGAGGGGCTGTCGCTGGCCGGCCAGACGGTCGTCTGCGTGATCACCGGCGGCGGCCTGAAAGACCCGGAGACGGCGATGAGCGCCGAGCCCGACCTCCACAAGCTCCCCGCGGATTTGGCCGCTATCGAGAAGGCGATGGGCTGGAGCTAGCCCCGCGCCTTGCCCCGGTCCGCCGTCGTTGCAGAACAACTCCCCAACTGCGACGGCTAGCTGTGTTTCCTCGCTGGGGGCTATGTCATCCGGCGAGGGAGACGCCGGGTGCGTTCAGCAATTGCCGCCTTTGTCCCCCAACTGCTACAATTGAATGTGAGCCCCTCGCACCTGTAGCTGCGCGCGGGCTTTCTGGGAGAAGAGGTTGACATGGAGCCTGACGACCTGGCTGAAGACGCGACTACCGCCCTGCTGGGAGAGAGCGCCGGCGTGGACGAGGAGCGCGTGGCCGCCGCCGTGCGCGAGATCCTCATCGCCATCGGCGAGGACCCCCAGCGCCCCGACCTGGTCGATACCCCTCGGCGCATCGCCAGCATGTACCAGGAGATGTTCGTCGGCATCCACTTCGACCCGCGCCAGATCCTGCGGGAGAGCCTCGACGAGAGCCACAATGAGATGGTAATCGTCAGGGACATCCCCTTCTTCTCCCTCTGCGAGCATCATCTCCTCCCCTTCTACGGGGTAGCCCACGTCGGCTACTTCCCCAGCGGCCGCGTCGTGGGCATCAGCAAGCTGGCCCGCGTGGTGGAGGCCTTCGCCCGGCGTCCCCAGGTTCAGGAGCGCCTCACCACCCAGATTGCGGACTGCATTGACGAGTGCCTGCGCCCCAGCGGCGTGGCCGTGGTCATGGAGGCCGAGCACCTCTGCATGACCATGCGCGGCGTCAAGAAGCCGGGGAGCCGCGTCATCACCTCCGCCGTGCGGGGCGCCTTCCGCCGCCGCGCCGTCAGCCGCGCCGAGTTCCTGTCTCTCGTTCAGGGCAGGTAACAGATGAGCTACGCAGTCGCCCGCCGGGAGCTGGCGGACCTCAAGGAGGAGTGGCTGCTTCTCCTCGACGGCGGCCGCGCGGCGAAGGTGTTCCAGCATCCCGTCTGGCAGCAGATATGGCTGGAGGAGTTCGCAGGCGACCGCCGGCCCCTCCTGCTGAGCGTCCGCGATGAGGGTAGGCTGGTCGCCGTCGCTCCCCTCTTGCGGGAGGGGACGCGCCTCTCCCTGATCGGCGACCACAACATCTGCGACTACATGGACTTCGTGACCGCGCGGGGGAGCGAGGAAGAGGCCTTCTCCGCCCTCCTCGATGCCCTCGAGGGGGAGGACTGGACGGAGCTGGAGCTGCGCGGCCTCGCCGCCGGTTCGCCCACCCTCGCCCTTCTCCCCTCCCTGGCCGGCGACCGCGGCCTCGAGGTGCGCGTCGAGCGGGAGACGGTCTGCCCCCAGCTCGACCTGCCCTCAACCTGGGAGGACTACCTGGCGCGGCTGGGCGGGAAGAGCCGTCGCGAGCTGCGGCGAAAGATGCGCCGCCTCTACGACACCGCC
Organism: Dehalococcoidia bacterium; assembly: GCA_034430455.1. Lineage (GTDB taxonomy): Bacteria > Chloroflexota > Dehalococcoidia > DSTF01 > JALHUB01 > DAOUEO01. Next base: position 3,645 of record DAOUEO010000032.1, read on the forward strand.
GTCAGCGTGCGGCTGCTCAGCCTCAGGAAACCCGCGGACGTCGGCGAGGGGATGGACACCTTCCTTCAGCTCATGACCCTGAAGTCGGACAAGGCCCACTTCATGACCCCCCAGATGGAGCGGTTCTTCCGGCGGGCGGTGGCGGCGCTGGCGGAGGAAGAGCTGGTCGCTCTCCACATGCTGGAGATGGACGGCCGGCGCGTCGCTTCCATCCTCTGCTTTGAAGACGAGAACGAGGTTTTGTTGTATAACAGTGGCTATGACCCGGAGCTGTCCTACCTCTCGATTGGGCTCATCTCCAAGGCCCTCCTGCTGCGCGGCGCGATCGAGGAGGGAAGGCGGCGCCTGGACTTCTTGCGGGGCAACGAGCCCTACAAGTACGACCTCGGGGGCAGCGACGTAGAGGTGCACCGCTGTCTTATCCGAAAACCCTAGTTGCGGTTATCATCAGGGAGTAGCATGAGCACGGTGCGCCGTATCGCCGTCATCAGCGCCCACGCATCGCCCCTGGCCAGGCTGGGCTGGCACGAGACAGGGGGCATGAACGTCTACGTGCGTGAGCTCAGCCGCGAGATGGGCGCCCGCGGCTACCATATCGACATCTTCACCCGCCGCGCCGACACCTCCAGCCCCGATATCGTCCACTCCAGCGAGAACGTCCGCGTCATCCACCTGCAGGTGGGGCCCGAAGGCTCCACGGGAAAGCACGATCTCCACCGCCACCTGGGAGAGATCGAGCGGGAGCTGCTCTCCTTCCAGCAGGCCGAGGGGATAGAGTACGACCTGATTCACAGCCACTACTGGCTCTCCGGCTGGGTCGGTCTCTCTCTGCGGGAGCGCTGGCATGTCCCCCTCGAAGCGATGTTCCATACGCTCGGGGAGGCGAAGAGACGGGTGCCCGTCGCTGAGCGCGAGCCGCTCTGCCGGATCGAAGGGGAGCGGCTGGTGGCGCAGCGCGCGGACCGCCTGGTCTGCGCCAGCGACCACGAAAGGCGGCTCCTGGAGGACGCCTACGGGGCCGACCCCCGACGGATCTCCGTGGTGGCCTGCGGCGTCGACCTCGGCCTCTTCAAGCCCATCGACCGGAAGGCGGCGCGCGACGCTCTACGCCTGAACGGCAAGAAGATGGTCCTCTTTGTCGGCCGGATCGAGCCCCTGAAGGGCGTGGAGGTCCTCCTCGCCGCCGCCGCCCAACTGGGGGGAGAGTCCGACTTCGAGCTCTTCATCGTCGGCGGCGACGGCACGGCGAGCGCTGAGATGAGACGCCTGCAGGGGCTGGCCTCTGAGCTCGGCCTCATCGACCGGGTGAGCTTCCTGGGGCCCGTTGATCACGACAAACTTCCCCTCTTCTACAACGCCGCCGATATCTGCGTCGTCCCCTCGTACTATGAGAGCTTCGGCCTGGTGGCGCTGGAGGCGATGGCCTGCGGCACGCCGGTGGTGGCGTCGCGCGTCGGCGGTCTCACCGTGACTGTGCGGGACGGCGAGACCGGCTATCTTATCCCCTGGCACTACCCGCGGCCGTTCGCCGAGCGCATGGCGCTTCTCCTGGGCGACGACGAGCTGCGGCGGAGCTTCGGCCGGACGGCTCGGGAGGCGGTGAAAAGCTTTGGCTGGAGCAGTATCGCCGACGCCGTCGAGCCCCTCTATCGAGAGTTGCTGGCAGAGAGCGCACCGAAGGTGGCTTCCGCGTTATGACGTTGAGTATCGTTGCTTGCCGATGATTGTCGATTTCCATGCCCACGTCTTCCCGCCCCAGGTCTGCCGCCGCCGCGAAGAGTACCTGCGCCGCGACCCCACCTTCCGGGAGCTCTACAGCAACCCCAAGGCGGCGCTGGCCACGGCCGATGACCTGCTGGCCAGCATGGACGAGGTCGGCATCGACAAGAGCGTGATCGTCAACTTCGCCTGGCAGGACAGCGCCCTCTGCCGTCTTGCCAACGACTACATCCTCGAGAGCGCCGCCGCCAGCGGGGGGCGGCTGCTGCCCTTCTGCGTCGTCCATCCCGTGGCCGGCGATGAGGCGCGGGCGGAGGTCGAGCGCTGCGCCCGCGCGGGAGCGCTGGGCCTGGGTGAGCTGCGGCCCGATAACCAGGGTTTCGACCTGGCGGCGAGCCCGGAAGCCGACCTGCTGATCTGGGCCGCCGGGACCCACGGCCTGGCCCTCCTCTTTCACGTCAGCGAGCCGGTGGGCCACAGCTATCCGGGGAAGGGCGGTCTTGCCGTTGACTCGCTGTATCACTTTATTGAGAAGGCGCCCGGCGTAACGGTCATCGCTGCCCATTGGGGGGGCGGTCTGCCCTTCTACGGCCTCATGCCCAGGGTCAAGAAGGTGCTTGCCACCACCTACTTCGATACGGCGGCCAGCCCCCTTCTCTATAGCCCTGACATCTACCGTCATGCCATCTCGATCCTGGGGGCCGAGCACATCGTCTTCGGCACCGACTTCCCTGTCCTGTCCCAGCGGCGCTGTCTGCGTGAGGCAGAGAGGGTCGGTCTGGGCGAGGAAGAGAAGCGCCTTATTCTGGGCGGAAACGCCCTTCGTCTCCTGGGACTGCCCGATGACGCAAGCTGATAGAGAACGCGCCCTCCGGCTCTTCATCGCCTGCGAGCTGCCGCCGGCCGCAAGGGACGCCCTGGGCCGCGCGCAGGATGAGCTGAGAGCGCGGGGAGCGGGCCGCCTCCGTTGGGTCCGTCCCGAGGGCATCCATCTGACCCTCAAGTTCCTGGGTGACGTCGCCGCCGCCAGGCGGGGGGTGGTGGAGAGCGCCCTTGCCGCCGCTATCGTCTCACCCTTTGCCCTCGACCTGCGCCTCGGCTCCCTGGGCGGCTTTGGGGGACGGCAGCGGCTGCGTGTCATCTGGGTCGGCCTGGAGGGGGATGTCGACGGGCTGGCGAGACAGGCCGCGCTCGTCGAGGAGGCGCTGGCGCCGCTGGGCTTTCCCCGCGAGAGGCGACCGTTCGCTCCCCATCTCACCCTCGCCCGCGTCCCCGACGACGCCGGCGCCCAAGAGCGAAGCCGCCTCGCCCGCCTGCTGGAGGAGAGCCCCCCGCCGTCTTCGCCTTCGCTGACGCTGACGACGGTGAACCTGATGCAGAGCTTCCTGCAGCCGGGTGGCGCCCGCTATCAGTGCCTGGCCGTGTATCCTGTTGGGAGCGTTTCCGCCCCCTCGCCTTCTTGACGCGGCTCCCCTGACCGACTATAATAGTAGGTGATTGAACGAGCCGCATTGAGAGGGGTTTCCCGCTTATGGGTGACGCGGCTTTCAACCGAATACGGCACAGGTAAGGCACCGGCTGAGAGCGCCCGGTGCCTTTTGATTATCCACTCGACAAGGAGCGCAGAGATGAACTCCAGCCTCATCGGCAAAATCGACAAGGCCAAGCGCTACGCCGAGGAGCGGCACCGGCTCCGTTTCAAAAGCTTCGCCGTAGACTTCCAGGGCGAGAACGACGCCCACCACGTGAGCCTCGATTCCGAGCGCTGGCACTGTACCTGCGATTTCTTTGCCGGTAGGGGGGTTTGCTCTCACACCATGGCCCTGGAGCGCATTCTCGAGGGGATGCTGCCCAGGGAAGCTCTGGCCCGCGGCTAGCGCGGGGGGCCTCGACCGACGAGGCCTCCCTCCGCCTACTCCCGCTTGACTCTACTTCTAGCCCTCGTATAGCCCTCGTAGCCGTTGGGGTGTGCCTGGTGCCAGCGCCAGGCGCTCTCCACGATCTCCTCCAGACCGGGGAAACGCGGCGCCCAGCCTAGCTCCCGCCGGGCCCTGTCGGCGCCGGCGACCAGGGCCGCCGGGTCTCCCGGCCGGCGTGGCGCCTCCCGCGCCGGGATGGGGTGTCCGGTGACGCGACGGGCCGTCTCCACGACCTCGCGGTTGGAGAAGCCCTGCCCGTTGCCCACGTTGTAGGCGGCGCTCCCCTCCCGGCATCTCTCCAGGGCGAGGAAGTGGACCTGCGCCAGATCGGCCACGTGCACGTAGTCGCGGATGCAGGTGCCGTCGGGCGTCGGGTAGTCGGTTCCATAGATCTCCAGCGCGTCCCTCTTGCCCAGGGCCACCTCCAGCACCAGGGGGATCAGATGGGTCTCCGGCCGGTGGTCCTCGCCCAGCTTCTCCGTCGCGCCGGCGGCATTGAAGTAGCGCAGCGAGACGTAGCGCAGGCCGCACCGGCCGTCGTACCAGGGGAGGAGCCGCTCCACCACCGCCTTCGACTCGCCGTATGGGCTGAGGGGGGCGATCGGCGCGTCCTCAGGGATGGGCACCGTCGGCGGGTCTCCGTAGACGCCGGCGCTGGAGCTGAACACGAAGCGGAGCACCCCGTGGTCGACCATCGCGTTGAGCAGGTTGATGACGTTGGCGACGTTGTTCAGGAAATAGCGCCCCGGCGCCTGCATCGACTCCCCGGCGGCGATGAAGCCCCCGTAGAACACAACCCCGTCGAACTTCCACCGCCCGAAGACGTCGTCCAGGAGGGCGCGGTTCGCAAGGTCGCCGACCACAAGCTCGGCGCCCGGCGACACCGCCTGAGCGTGGCCCGTTACCAGACTGTCGAAGACGACGACCTCGTGCCCCGCCGCCAGGAGCTCAGCGACGGTGACGCTGCCGATATAGCCGGCGCCGCCCACGACCAGTATTCGCAACGGCTAGTCCTCGAATCTCTTGAACACCAGGCAGGCGTTCTGGCCACCGAACCCAAAGCTGTTCTTGAGGATGATACGCACGTCCGCCTTGCGATACTTGCCGGGCACGAAGTCGAGGTCGCACTCCGGGTCGGGGTGGTCCTGGTTGATAGTCGGATGGATGACCCCCGTTTGCAGCGTCTTCACGCAGACCACCGACTCCAGGGCGCCGGCGCCGCCCAGGACGTGCCCGATCATCGACTTGGTTGAGCTTATCGGTATCTTGTAGGCGCGCTCGCCGAAGAGGCCCTTTATCGCTCTTGTCTCCGCAAGGTCGTTGAGAACGGTCGAGGTGCCGTGGGCGTTGATGTAGTCCACGTCATCGATCGTGATCCCGGCGTCCTCCAGGGCCCAGCGCATCGCCCGCAGGGCGCCCTCGCCGTTCTCGCAGGGGGCGACGATGTGATAGGCGTCGGCGCTCGATGCGCACCCCACCAGCTCCGCCAGTATCGTCGCGCCGCGGGCCTTCGCGTGCTCCAGGCTCTCCAGCACCAGGATCGCGGCCCCCTCCGCGCAGACGAAGCCGTCGCGTTCGGCGTCGAAGGGGCGGCTCGCCTTCTCCGGCTCCTCGTTATGGGTGGAGAGCGCCCGCATCACGCAGAACGATGACAGCCCCATCTCGCAGATCCCCGCCTCCGTGCCGCCGGTGACCATCACCTCGGCCTTTCCCCGCCGGATCACCTCCAGCGCGTCGCCTATTGCCTGCGTGGAGGCGGCGCAGGCGGTGATGGCGGTGTTGTTGTAGCCCCCGAGGCCGAACTGGATGGCTACCTGGGAGGCGGCCATGTTGGGCAGCATCTTGGGGACGTAGAAGGGGTCCATGCGCATGCCGCCCCTCTCCACCAGTGTCCGCCCCGCCTCCTCGGTGTTGGGGAAGCCGCCGTTGCCGTTCCCCAGCACGACGCCGATGCGGCTGGTGTCTTCCTTGTCGAGCTGCAAGCCTGCGTCAGCGATCGCCTGCCGGGCCGCCGCCACCGCCAACTGGGTGAAGCGGGCCATGCGCCGCGCTTCCTTGCGATCGATGTAGTCCAGAGGGTCGAAGCCCTTGACCGCGGCGTTGATCTGCACGGGATAGGTGCTGGCGTCGAACGCCGTTATCGGGGTCACGCCGGAGCGGCCCTCCACGCAGCCCTGCCAGAACTCCTCCACCGACAACCCCAGAGGGGTGATAGCGCCCATGCCCGTGATCACTACGCGCCGCCCTGAATCTCTTCCCGTCATGCTCTCATCCTGGCTCCTGGTGCGAGTTGCTGCCGTTCAGATTCTATGGCCTGCGCCGCCTCCGTTCAACCGGTCGGCGGGTCCCCCTCGATGCCCAGGAGATACGCGCGCGCCTCCGCCACCACGAACAGGGACCCCAGGACGCAGATCAGGTCGTCCGGTTTGGCCTGGGCGAGGGCGCTCTCGACCGCCTGGGGCACCGTCTCCGTCACCGTTGTCGGGATGCCGCGATTGGAGAATGCCGCCGCCACCGCCGGCGCCGGCGCGGCCCGCGGGTTGTGGGACCTGGTAGCGATGACCTTTGCCCCCAGAGGTTCCAGTTCGGCGGCCATCGCGCCCATCTCCTTGTCGCTCGACGCCCCGACTATGAGGATCGCTTTCGAGAAGGTGATGTCCTGCAGCAGCGTCTCCCGCAGGCGGCGGACAGCCTCGGCGCTGTGGGCGCCGTCCGCTACCAGCAGGGGGCGGCGTCTCAGTATCTCCAGCCGGCCGGGCCAGCGCACCCCGGCCAGGCCCCGACGGATCTGCTCCGGGGAGACCGACAGCCCATGCCGGGCCAGCGCCTCCACGGCCGACACCGCCGCCGCCGCGTTCTCGAGCTGGTGGAGCCCCAGCAGCGGGAGGTGGAGGTCGTAGCTCGCGCCCGCCGTCTGGAGGCGGAAGTCCTGCCCCTCCGGCGTGTGCCCGTGCCGATCGATTAGGCAGCTTCTCGCCACCTCCACCAGGTCGGCGTCGCGCTCCCGGCAGGTCCGCCGGATGACCGCGGCTGCTGATGCGCTCTGCAGCCCCATGACCACGGTGCTGCCCCTGCCGATTATGCCCGCCTTCTCTTCCGCTATCCGGCGCACCGTCTCGCCCAGGATCGCCGTGTGCTCCCGGCTGATGGCAGTGATGACACAGACCTCCTTGTCGTCGAGCGCGTTCGTGGAGTCCAGCCGGCCGCCCAGCCCCGTCTCGATCACCTGGAGCTTGACACCTGCTTCGCGGAAGGCGAGGAACCCTGCCGCCGTCAGCAGGTCGAAGGTGACGAGCTCACGGTCGGGGAACTGCCGGTTGACCTTCACCACAAGCGGCGGAAGCCTCTCGACCTGGCGGGCGAACGTCTTGCGGCCGATGGGCTCGCCGTCCACCTCGATCCGCTCGCAGAAGCTGTGCAGGTGGGGGCTCGTGTAGAGTCCCACCGCCAGCCCGCCCTCTCGGATGACGGACGCGATCATCGCCGCCGTGCTCCCCTTCCCCTTGCTGCCGGCGATGTGGACAGTCAGGCGGCCGGTCTGGGGGTCGTCGAGGTGATGGAGGAGGGCGCGCATCGGCGCCAGGTCGGGGCGGGAGCGGAAGCGCCCGCTGCGCTCGAAGTCGGCGAAACTCAGGAGGTAGTCGAGGGCCTGGGAATAGTCCATCGCGGCGGGAAGCGGTCGTGCTGACAGATCATCGGTCGGTCAGGCAATGCTATCATCCCCCTCTTCGCCGATCAAGGAGCGTCCGGCGCGACGTTGACACCCTCTCGACGCCGCTGCTAACATCGAGTATACGACAATGACCGGCATCACCCCTGGGATCGCCG
>DAOUEO010000033.1:0-29182 GCA_034430455.1 Dehalococcoidia bacterium
TGGCCGTCGTCGAGCCCGGCGTCGTCAACCTCGACCTCGACCAGGTCGCCCGCAAGCACGGCCTCTTCTTCGCCCCTGACCCGTCGAGCCAGCGCGTCTGCACCATCGGCGGCAACGTCGCCGAGAACGCCGGCGGCCCTCACTGCCTCGCCTACGGCGTCATGACCAACCACGTCCTCGGCCTCGAGATCGTCCTCGCCGACGGCAGCATCGTCGAGGTCGGCGGCATGACCCGCGACCTCCCCGGCTACGACCTCACCGGCCTCGTCGTCGGCTCCGAGGGTACCCTGGCGATCGTCACCAAGGCGGTCCTGCGCCTCCTGCCGGAGCCCGAGACCGGTTACACCCTCGTCGCCCAGTTCAAGGAGCTGGAGGACGCCAGCAACGCCGTATCGGCCATCATCGCCGCTGGCATCATCCCCCAGTGCATGGAGCTGAGCGACCGCGAGGTCATCCGCGCCATCCAGGAGTCGATGGGCATCCAGGGCGACCCGGCGGCGGGTGCCATCCTCATCGTCGAGGTGGAGGGGCTGGCGGAGGACGTCGCCGTGAAGGGCCCGGCCATACTGGCGATCCTGGAAGAGCACGGCACCATCAGCATCCGGCAGGCGGCGGAGAAGGCGGAGCGCGACCAGGTCTGGCAGATGCGCAAGGCGGCGGTCGGCGCTCTCGGGCGGGTGGCCTCCAACTACTACGTCCTCGACGGCGTCGCGCCCCGCTCGCGGCTGCCGGAGATCCTCAAGGGTGTCTATGAGATCGCGGCGGGATACGGCCTCCGCGTCGTCAACGTCTTCCACGCCGGCGACGGCAACCTCCACCCCAACTTCCTCTTCGACTCCGCCAACCCCGGCGAGACGGAGCGCGTGCTGGCGGCGGGGAGCGATATCCTGAGGCTGTGCGTGGAGGCCGGCGGCAGCATCACCGGCGAGCACGGCGTCGGCTTCGAGAAGCGCGACCACATGCGCCTGATGTTCAACGACGGCGATCTGGCCGCCATGACGAAAGTGAGGGTGGCCTTCGGCGGCGAGAGGCTCAATCCGGGGAAGCTCTTCCCCTCGACGGCGGAGGGCGGCTAGCTTGGCGAATGACTCTGCGCTCCTGGAATCGATACGCTCGCTCGTCGCGCGCGACGCCATCGCGCCGTCGGAGCGGCTCGTGGAGTACGCCGTCGACGGCCTGACGCCCCAGATCGCCGTCTCCCCGGGCACGGCGGAGGAGGTGGCGGCCGTCCTCGCGGCGGCGGCGCAGGAGGAGGCGGCCGTCATACCGTGGGGCGGTGGCACGAGCATGGCGAGCGGCAACCCGCCGCGCCGCTATGACGTCGCCCTCGACGTCACCCGCCTGAATCAGGTCGTCGCGCATGAGCCCGCCGACCTCACCGTCGTCGTCCAGGGCGGTGCCCGCCTCCAGGACCTGCAGGACTACCTCGCCGGCAGCGGACAGTATCTCCCCCTCGACCCGCCGCTGCCGCAGTCGGCGACCATCGGCGGCATGCTGGCCAGCAACGCGGGCGGGCCCTGGCGGCACGCCTACGGCTGGCCCCGCGACTGGGCGCTGGGGCTGAAGGTCGCCCTCGCCGATGGCAGCGTGACCAGGGCCGGCGGCCGCGTCGTCAAGAACGTCGCCGGCTATGACATGACGAAGCTCTACCTGGGCTCGTTCGGCACGCTCGGCGTCATCGTCGAGGCGGCGTTCAAGGTGATTCCGCTACCAGAGGCCGGCGCGACGAGCGTGGCCTTCTTCAAGTCAGCGGGCGCGGCCGCCGAGGCCGCTCTGGCGATCGACAAGCGCAACCTGAGCCTGCGGTCGCTGACGGTCGTCGGCCCAGGCGGCGACGATCTCTTCGCCGCCGTCGGCGTCGAGCGTCCCCCGTCCGTCTGGGCGCTGCTGGTGGCGGCGGCGGGCGTGGCGGCGGCCGTCGAACGCTCGCTGGCAGAGGCCGAAGCGGTCTGCGAAGCTCGGGACGGCATCGCCTGGCGGCGCCTTTCGGACAACGAAGGCCTGGCGCTGTGGGATGGCGTGCGCCGTCTCCTGCTGCCGCCCCACGAGGACGACCGGCTCCTCACGCGGGCAGGGCTGCTACCGTCGCAGGTCGCCGCCTTCCTGGAGTCCCTCGAATCGCTGGCGTGGAAGCACGACTTGGTGGTGCAAGCGGCCTCTCATGTCGCGCTGGGGACGGTGTACGGCGTCTGGCGGGAGGCCGAGGCTGACTTGCGGGAGCGGGGCGCCGGCCTCGTGGCGGCGCTGCGCGGGCTGGCGGGTAGGCAGGGCGGCGCGGTTATCGTCGAGGGGTGCCCGGCCGATCTCAAGCGGCAGATCGATGTCTGGGGCGAGCCGCCGGGCGGCCAATCGCTGATGCGGCGCGTCAAGGAGCAGCTAGACCCGCGGGGGACGTTGAGCCCCGGTCGCCTTGGGGGAAGGATATAGAGGGTGAGCGCTGACGTACGGTCAAAGGGGTTCGCCGACGCTCCCGACCTGCGGGACCTGGGCCGCTGTGTGCGCTGCGGCTACTGCCTCTGCGAGTGTCCCACCTATCTCGAGACGGGGCTGGAGACGGAGTCGCCCCGCGGTCGCCTGCACCTGATCCAAGCGCTGACCGAAGGGCGCGTGCCGGCGAGTCGGGAGCTGCTGACCCATCTTGATCTCTGCCTGCAGTGTCGCGCCTGCGAGCCCGCCTGCCCGTCGGGGGTACCCTTCGGCCGGATAATGGAGCACGGCCGCGCCCTGGTCCTGCAGCAGAGCGAGCCGCTGCCGCGGCGTTGGCGGCTCCGCGCCCGCTTGGCAGCGCTGCTTCTCCCGTACCCCGGCCGCCTGCGCCTGGTCGCCCGCCTGCTGCGCCTGTATCAGCGCCTCGGGCTCCAGAGGCTGGTGCGCAGCACTCGCCTCCTCAAGCTGCTCCCCGGGCATTTGTACGACATTGAGCAGTTCCTGACGCTGCTGCCGGGGAGCGTCCTCGCGCTGGTGCCCGTCACCGAGCCCACCCGCAGCGCTGACCCGCCGCGTCGGGTCGCTCTGCTCTCGGGGTGCGTCACGCCGCTCCTCTACCCCAACCTCCACGAGGCCACCGTACGCGTCCTCGCCCGCAACGGCTGTCAGGTGCTGGTGCCGCCGGAGCAGACTTGCTGCGGCGCTCTTTCTGTCCACGCCGGCGACCTCGAGACGGCCCGCCGCCTCGCCCGCCGGAACATAGATGTCTTCCTCCCCCTTGATGTGGAGGCCGTCATCGCCAACGCCGCTGGCTGCGGCGCCGCTTTGAAGGAGTATGGTCAGCTCCTCAAGGACGACCCCGACTACGCCGACAAGGCCGCCGCCTTCTCCGCCCTCGTCAGGGATATCAGCGAGTTCCTGGTCTCCCTCCCCTTCGACCCGGAGATGGGACGCATGGGCGGGCGCGTGACCTATCAGGACTCCTGCCACCTCGCCCACGCCCAGGGCGCCCGCCTCCAGCCGCGCGTCATCTTGCAGGCCATCCCCGGCCTCGAGCTGGTGGAGATGGCCCACCCCGAGCGCTGCTGTGGAAGCGGCGGGGTCTATAACCTGACCCAGCCGGAGATGTCGTGGCGTCTTCTGAAGGAGAAAATGCGGGACATCGCCCGCACGAAGGTGAGCATCGTTGCCACGGCGAACACCGGCTGCATGATGCAGTTGGAGGCCGGTCTGCGGCGATATGGGCCCCGCGGGCCGCAGGTGGCGCATGTGGTCGAGCTTCTGGACGAGGCCTACCGGAGGCTGGACAGCTATGGGGAGTCGTTTCAGGGGCGGGATTCCCGCCGCTAGGCTCCCACCCGTGCCAGCGCCCGCTCGATCTGCTCCGACAGCGGCAGCGAGCCGTCCAGCGTCAGCCGCTCCCCCTCCGGCAGCTCTGACAGCGGCTCCGCCCCCGCCGTCTGGGCCTCGTACACCTCCCAGCGACCGTCGGAGGGACTCCACACCGCGCTCTCCCGCTGCCGCAGGCGCTCCCGCACAGTCTCCCCCGTCGCGACGCACTCCATGGCCAGGAAGGGGACGCCTGTGGTCTGGGCCAGTTCCTTGGCCTTCTGCCGCTGCTCCCGTTTCAGGTGCGTGGCATCGAGAATGACGGGGCATCTGCGCTCCAGGAAGGGGCGTGCCCGCCGGCGCATCTCGTCGTAGGTGCGGGCGGTCGCATCGGGGGAGTAGATGCCGGCGCCCACCGGCTCGGCCTGGGGGTGGGTGGGATCGAGGCCGGCCAGCCCTTTGCGGACGACGTCGGACGATATGACGGGCGCGCCCAAGCGGCCGGCGAGGGCGTGGGCGAGGTAGCTCTTGCCGCTGCCGGTGGCGCCCATCATAGCGATGAGCGTCGGCGGGCAGCGGTGAAGGGTGTACTGCTCCGCCAGGTCGAAGTAGCGGCGCGCTCCCGCTTGAGCGGCTGCCCGCTGCCCCGCCGGTATCTCCGGCTGGTCGAGCTGAAAGCCGTCGACCTTGCCGCGGACGAAGGCGCGGTAGCACTTGTAGAAGGGCAAGACCAGGGGGAGGGTTGTGTCCAGCGACTGCGCCAGGTACAGCCCCACCATCTCGTCCGACAGGGCGCGGTGGCCCTGGAAATCGAGGTCCATCGCCAGGAAGGCGAGGTCGGAGGCGACGTCGCCGTAGCGGAAGCGCTCGTTGAACTCGATGCAGTCGAATATACAGACGCCGTCCTCGAAGCAGACGGCGTTGGCCCGCAGGTCGCCGTGGCAGTCGCGGATGCGGCCCTCGGAGACCCTCTGCCGCAGCAGGTCGCGCTCGTTCTCCAGGAACGCCTGCACGTAGCCCTCCATTGCCTCCCACTGCTGTTGGGAGATGGTCCGCCCGATGTAGGGCTGTGTCTGCTCGAAGTTCTCCCGCCAGTTGGCCCTGATCGTCTCCTCGCCGCCGAAGGAGTCGATGCGCCTGTTTCTCTCAGAACTCTGATGAAACGCCGCCAGCTTCCCGGTCAGGCCCGTCAGCATGTCGCTGGTCACGGCATGACTCTCCAGCAGCGCCTCCATCATCCGCTCCTGGGGCAGCCGCTTCATCTTCACGGCGAACTCCACGACCTCTCCCGTCCCGGCCAGCGCCACCGACGCACCTTCGGAGGTAATCGGCACCACCTCCAGGTAGGCGTCCGGGCAGAGCCGCCGGTTCAAGCGCACCTCTTCCTCGCAGTAGAAGCGGCGCTTCTCCAGCGTCGAGTAGTCGAGAAAGCCGAGGTCGACCGGCTTCTTGACCTTGTAGACGTAGTCCCCGGCCAGCAGGACGTAGGAGATGTGCGTCTGGATGAGCTCTACCCTCTCGACCGGATGGGGATAGGCGGAGGGCGATAGGAGCGCCTCAACATGACCTGGTAGCTGTCCGCGGGCCATCCCTTATCGTCCTTTCTGATGGAGCCGGCGCGCTCGCTCATCCGGAGTCGCGGTGAACGGGAGCCAAGCCCAACTATAGAGCGGCTTTCGCCCTCAGTCCACCCAGGTGAGGCTCTGGCGTGCCGGTGAGGCTGTGGGGGGCGCTTGCTAGCGCTGGCGCCTTGCCGTGCGCCTTGTAAGCGGTGGGGTGATCTGTGGCGGGGTCTCGCTCTTCGCCCCCGCCGTCAGCATGGAGATGAGAGCGCCCAGTGTCTGGGGAAGCGTCGGCGGTTTGCTCTCCGCGGTCAGCAGGCCCTGATGCGCCACGAGGCCGTCGTGGGTGGCCAGGAGAAGGCTTGCCGCGACCTCTGGTTGCACCGTCAGGGAGATGATTCCCTCCCTCTCTCCCTTCTCGAATACCTCTTTGAGAAGGGGGAGCCAGCGTTCATGGGCCTTTTGGAGGAGGCCGCGCACCTTATCGTTGCGGTGGGCCTGCGCCCAGAACTCGGGGAGCAGGGATGCCCAGTGGGGGTCTCTGTCGTCGTAGCGAAGGAAGGATGCCAGGGTCTCGATTAGGGCGACGGCGGGGGGTGGGGAAGCGGCTCCGGACGCGTGCAGCCGGCGCGTCTGCTCCTCGATCCAGGTCGACAGCAACTCCAGGAATATCCCCTCTTTCGAATCGAAGTGGAAGTAGTAGGCGCCCTTGGAGTGCCCGGCCGCCAGGGATATCTCCTCGACAGTGGCGTGGTCGTAGCCCTGGAGGGCGAAGACACGGAGGGCGGCCCCGACGAGACGCGTACGCGTCTGCTCTTTCTGCTGCTGCTTTGCTGGGATCGTCTTTCTCAACGCTGTTCACCCCACATTATTGTCGACCGGCAAGCGCGTTGCGCCAGACCTCGTCTGTGCGAGATCACCTGGGTATGCCAGACACCGCAGTCCGCGAGCTGGATACTCAGTGATGGCGAGGTCAGCGGACAGCGCGGCCGGCCACTCGCTGTGGGAGGCGCTGAGGGCTGAAGGTAACCAGTGGCGGACAAACTCAGGACCGGACGCGCCCCCCAGGCTGGCTATCGCTTCGAGGCCGGTGTACGGGGGCTCATCGGGCCACTGGTTACCCTGGATGCTAGCCAAAGCGCCAAGAGTCCACCTCCGCAGAGTAGAGAATAGCAGGTCTCTCCTTTTTCGCCAAGAGGCGGTGGCCGCCGTTCCGGGCGCGCGCTGACTGCCTCTCGTGCCGCTCTTGCCGGATTCTCTGGCCGTTGCTGTTATGTTTTGGGCCTCGCCCCGTTATTGCATTGGTAACCGGAATAGGTTCACCCGCCAGCCCAGGTGGCTGGTGAGCACATTGGCCAACACAATAGAGGCACCGACAAAGGCAAACCCCTCGAAAGAGGGGGGCGCAAAGCCCTTGACCTAAAGCGCTGACTCAACAAGCAGGAGCTAGGGTTGCCGGGCTGCCGAAGGCCTTCGCCGAAGCGATCGTGAAACCTCTTCGGCCCAGTACTAGACAGCAAGCCGTCGTCGGTGCCCTTCCGACGACGGCTTTTTCTTGCTCTGGCACGCACTGATTGGTATCGGAGGGACGGAAATGATCGAGAACCGCGATGAAATGATAGTGAAGCATCTGCCCTTAGTGGCTTTTGTGGTGAGCCGCCTGTCTACCGACGGCAGCGGCGCGGTCGGGGTCGACAAGGATGACGCCATCGGCTACGGCGTCGAGGGGCTCATCCAGTCCGTGGATGCCTACGACCCCGAACGGGGCACCACCTTCGCCAGTTTCGCCATCCGGCGCATCCGCGGCGCCATTCTCGATGCCGTGCGCAAGCAGGACCCGCTCTCCCGTTCGTTGCGGAAGAGCGCGAAGGAGATCGAGCACGTGTCGCAGGAGCTGGCCGCCCAACTCGGTCGCTGGCCCACCCAAAAGGAGATCGGCTTTCGGATGGGCATCAGCCCGTCGCGGCTCCAGCACCTCCTGTGGCGCTCCAACTCGCGGGTGGTATCTCTAGAGTACTCGCTGGCGGACCGGCCGAGCACGAACGGCAATCACGGCTGGGACCTGGTCGACGAGGATGTGCTGGCGGACCCCGCTCGGGCCGCTGAACAGCGGGCCGCCCTGACCTTCCTGGCTGAGGCCGTCAATAGCCTGGAAGAGCGAGACAAGGCTATCCTTCATCTCCGCTACGGGGAATCGCGGCCGTTCCACGAGATAGGCCGGGTTCTGGGACTCTCCGAGTCGCGGGTCTGCCAGCTCCACAAGCGGATCATCGCTCTGCTCCGCCGCGATCTTCAGCCTCAGCTCGAGGAAGCCGCCTAGCGTTCGGCGGAATCTGAGCCGGTGGCCCTGTTTGCCTCCCCGCATCTGCCGATAATACTCCGGAGAGCGGTGTTCACGGCGGAGATCATAGTCAGACGACCTCTGCGGCACCCATGCCTGCCGGCAGTGCACGGGTGCTGCGCTGATGCGAGCACGGCAGCCTGACAAGGCGTCTGGACTGCCGCAGGATTGCCTATGCGGGACATGGCAGAGCAGCCCGAGATTGAGAACGGCCTCACCCCTGAACGACCGCATCTCATCGCTGTGCACCCAGAGATAGGGGCAGGAACTCACCTGCCGGAGCACGATCCGCAGGATGAGAGCCAGCTTCCCCGCGTCCTGCCCCGGTCGGCCGCCGTCTTCTCCATCGTTACCTTCCTCATTGGAGCGATGGTCTTCGTCGTCTATGCTCCGCAACTCCCCCTCTCCGGCCTGGTGGGCTTGGTCCTGCTGGCGCTCCTCGCCGCCATCGCCGAGCGCCTCCGCATCATGGTCTACAGCGACAGCAACGTCTCCGTCAGCTTCATCTGCATCTTCGCCATCGCCGTGCTCTACGGACCGGCCGGGGTGGCTGTCGCCTCGCCTTTTGTCACCCTGGCCTCATACCTGCCGCGGAACGTCCTCTCCTTCCGTTTCCTGTTCAATACGGGCAGCGGCATTCTCGCTGATGTCTCTGCCGCCGCCGTCCTCTGGGCGCTGATTGATCCCAACAACATCGAGGTCACTCCGCAGCTCGTTGCCGCCTCCCTGTTAGCGGCGGGCGTCAGCTACGGCGTGAGCAGCTTCTTGGTCACCAACGTCGCCAGCCTGGCCACGAGCCAGAGCCCTTGGGCTGTCTGGCAAGAGAGCTTCCAGTGGCTCTTCCCGCACTACATGGTCTTTGGGCTGCTCGGCCTGGCGTGCGCGCTGGCCTATCAGGCCCTGGGCGTTACCGGCCTGCTGGCGTTTGTGGCGCCGCCCTTCATGATGCGCCTCGCCATAAAGCAGTACGTCGACAAGACATCCCGCCACGTCGCCACGCTGAAGGGGAAGAACGAGCAACTGGAGCGGGCCAACCGCGAAATCCTGGCCATGAGCATGAGGCTCAGGGAGACATACGACGCTACCCTGGAGGCCCTCGCCGCCGCTCTGGACGCTCGTGACAGGGACACCGGCGGTCACTCCAGCCGGGTGACCGTCTACACGATGGAAATGGCCCGCTGCCTCGGCATCAGGAAGGACAGCGCGGATTGGGCGGACATTGAGCGGGCGTCCCTCCTCCATGACGTGGGCAAGATAGGTGTCCCCGACTCCATTCTGAACAAGCCCGGTCCCCTGACGGCCGAGGAGTGGCAGGAGATGCGCAAGCATCCCGCCACCGGCTACGAGATGCTGAAAGACGTCGAGTTCCTGTCGGCCGCCGCCGAGATCGTCTACTCCCACCACGAGAGGTACGACGGCAAAGGCTATCCCAAGGGGCTCAAGGGCGATGAGATACCGCTCGGCTCACGCATATTCGCCGTCGCCGACGCCTTCGACGCCATGACCTCTGACCGGCCTTACAGGCGCGCCCTCGATTGGCAGAAGGCCCGCGATGAGATCCTGACCAACAGCGGCGTCCAGTTCGACCCCAGGGTGGTGGAGGCCTTCGTGAAGTGCGCTGATGCCTGGAGGGAGGAACTGGAGGAGCAGAAGGCGGCAGCTTAGGCACAACCCTGCGGCGGCAAGCCCAACAGCCGCGCTCCGGGGCAGCGTCGCTCCCGGAACGAGAGAAACCAACGAGGCAAGACAGAGAGTACGATACGATCCCCCAAAGCAACTACCACCTAGTGGAGATGGGACCAGTTACACTGGGGGATGTCGAGACGGCTCGGTATCTTCGCTGTTTTCCGCGGCCGCCTTGGGCCTCCCACTAGAGAGTGGGAAGTATCCGCAGCGGCGGCGAACAAATGGGGTGCTCTACGAGCTTTCCCCTGCTACCACCTCCAGGTGATTCTCAGAAGCGGTAGGGCCTGGGTGGCGGCCACCGCCGCCATAACCAGAGCAGCCGGTGCGATAGCTAGCAATTTCTTCACGTTACGCCTCCATACGACCTGGGTTCGGGTTATGTAAGCTAGTTTCCCTCTCTGCTTGCCTCGTCAGGATACCGACCCGTCGGTATGTATTATCTCACTCCTCCGGCCTATGTCAACCCCCAGCGATTCGCAATCTGCATTTGGGATCGCGACGGTGCTCGCTGCGCCGGAGCGCTAAAGTTAGCCCTCGCCGCGACGATAACAGTAGTGGACGGTCTACTAAATGGAGAGCCAGCGCCTTTCTAGACATCAGAGGCATGAGGAGGGCCGGGCGAGACTGCTGGAGGCCGCGCTGGGGGTCCTCTCTCGCAAGGGGTTTGAGGGCACCAGCGTGGAGGATATCTGTCGCGCGGCCGGTTACTCCAAGGGTGGGTTCTATTTCCATTTTCGGGGGAAAGAGGACGTATTCCTCCACCTCGTCGAAGGGCTGGTAGATGGCCCAGAGGATGCGGCGCCCCTCGGCGGAGGCTGGTCTAGCGGCCTGCTGACGGAGCTTTGGGGCCATGCCTGCCGCAAACCGCATATCAGAGAGCGCTTGGCGGAGTACTACGCGGGCCGCCGTGAGGGATTGCGGCAGGCCGCGGGAGAAACTGGCGGTTCAGCGGCTACCCCAGAGGTAATAGCCGATTTGATACTGGCCCTGGAAACGGGCTTGCAGATTCAGTCGCAGCTGTTGGCAGACGACAGCCGCTGTAGGCAAGCGCAGCGAGCGCTGAGGGCGCTTCTGCCGGCTTCAGCCGCCGGCGGCGCCCGTGCCGACCGATAAGGAAGCCTGGCCCGCTCTTGCTCGCCGGGCCAAGAAGGAGGAGTACGAACATGCCGTCGAAATCAAAGCTCTGGCTGTTGCTAGTAGGAGTGACCGCGGTGCTGGCTGCGGTGCTTGCCTCCGCCTGTGGGGATGGCGGAGAGACGAAGTCCTCCAGCGGGCAGATGGCCCCCGTCCAAGAGCTGCGGCTCAACCTTGTGGCCGAGCCGGAGACCATCGATCCCAACCTAGCATTCGACAGCGATTCCATCGGCGTCGTACGACAGCTCTACAGCGGCCTCCTCACCTTTGACCAGGACCTTAACCTGGTGCCGGCGCTGGCGAGCGAGGTCCCATCGCAGTCAAACGGGGGGATCTCTGCGGATGGGCTAACCTACACGT
This sequence comes from Dehalococcoidia bacterium, assembly GCA_034430455.1. Classification (GTDB taxonomy): domain Bacteria; phylum Chloroflexota; class Dehalococcoidia; order DSTF01; family JALHUB01; genus DAOUEO01. The sequence continues at coordinate 10,840 of DAOUEO010000033.1, forward strand.
TCAAGCTGCGCGAGGACGCCAAGTGGAGCGACGGTCAGCCCATCACCGCCGCCGATGTCGAGTACAGTGTGAAGCGTCTTCTCGACCCGGAGATCGGCTCTGCTTATGCCCCCGTCTACTTCGATATCCAGGGGGCGGCCGAGTACACGATGGCGATGGGTGACCCCGAGGACCCCACGCCTGTTGATGAAGCCACCCTCTCTCAGTTGAGGGACACCGTCGGCGTCGAAGCGATGGACGAGCACACCCTGCGCATGACCCTCGTCCAACCGCGCTACACCTTCGTCTATCTCGCCGCGATCTGGCCCATATATCCCCTTCGCCAGGACATCGTAGAGGCGTTTGGAGACACCTGGACGGAGCCGGGGAACAACGTGAGCAGCGGGCCCTTTGTCCTCAGCGAGTGGGCCCACAACGACCACATGACCCTCACCCCCAACCCTTACTGGTACGGCGAGCAGCCCAAGCTCCAGAAGCTTGTACTCAAGATGATCGGCGACCCCAACGCGGCCTATGCTGCCTACCTCAACGACGAATTGGACGTGGTGGCGGTCCCGCCCGCCAATATCAAGTCTGTTGAGGAGGACTCCAACCTCAGCCAGCAGATTGTGCGCTCCGTGGACATGGGCACCAATGCCTATGAATTCAACGTCCAGGTGGCGCCGTTCGACGATCCGAAGGTCCGCCAGGCGTTCGCGATGGCGATCGACCGCGACTCCTTCGTGAACAAGGTGGATTTTGGGGTGGGCGAGGTCGCCTACAGCCTCATCCCCCCCGGCACGGTAGGCTACGACCCTGAGCTGGGACAGGAGCTGGCCTATGACCCGCAGAGGGCGAGGGAGCTACTGGCGGAGGCCGGCTACGGTGAAGGCAACCTTCCCGACGTGACCATCCAGTTCGCCGACGTGGGCGGCAACCAGCTGTCCGCCGAGTTCGCCCAGGGGCAGTTCGAGGAGAACCTCGGCGTCAGCGTGAAACTCGAGCCGCTGGAGCCGCGGGCCTTTGCCGCCACCGTCATGCAGGGCGAGTTCATGATCATCCCCATAGGCTGGGGGGCGGACTACCCTGACGCCGATAACTGGTTGCCTCAGAACTTCGGGTCGGAGGGCGGCAGCAACCTTGCCGGCTACAGCAACGCCGAGTTCGATGCGCTTGTGGAGCAGGCGATCGCGGAGCCTGACCCGGGGAAGCGCCTGGCATTGTGGAGCCAGGCCCAGCAGCTCCTCGTGAACGATGCCGCCGCCATATTCGTCAGCTACCGCGAGCGTGTCCGCCTTGTCAAGCCATACGTGAAGAACCTCATCCTGACGGGGATGGACGCCGGGCTTGACGGCGAGCTGTTCCTAACAGCGACCTACATAGCCGAACACTAGATGCTTCGGGGCCGGCCCGGTGTTCCAGGAGCCGGGCCGGCCTTTCTCCCCTGATCGCGAAAGACGATGACTGGCTATGTTATCCGGCGTGTCCTCTATCTGGGGCCGGTCCTCTTCGCGGTGGCCCTTATCACCTTCTTGCTCATGCACGCCGTCTCGGGAGGCCCCTGGGACCACGATAAGCCCTTCGACCCGGTAACGGTCGCCAACCTCAATCACAAGTACGGGCTGGACCAGCCCCTCTGGCAGCAGTTCGTGACCTACATTGGCAACGCCCTTCACGGGGACCTGGGCGTCTCCTACACCCAGCAGGGCCGCCCCGTCGGCGACCTCCTGCGGAGCGGGTTCTTGACCACGGCCACCTTGGGGCTGCTTTCCTTCCTGGTTGCCATGTGCCTGGGCCTCATTCTGGGCATAGTCGCCTCCCTGCGACGGAACAGCCTCCTCGACCGTGCCAGTTCGTTCATGACCGCCGGCGCCGCCAGTATGCCCACCTTTGTCCTGGGGGTCCTTCTCGTCGTCCTCTTCTCCGTCCGCCTCCACTGGCTGCCCACGGGAGGCTGGGGAAGCCCGAAGCAGGCCATCATGCCGGTCATAGCCCTGGCTGCCTTTCCCCTGGCGTACATCGCCCGCGTTACCCGCGCCAGCATGCTTGAGGTGCTGAGCGAGGAATATATCCTCGCCGCGCGATCGAAGGGGCTGCGGGAAGGGGTCGTGCTCCTGCGCCACGCGATGAGAAACGCTCTCATCCCTATTCTCACCGTCGCCGGCCCCATCGCTGTGAGCCTGGTAACGGGCTCGTTCATCGTCGAGACCTTCTTCTCCATACCGGGGACGGGCCGGCTCTTTGTCCAGGGCGTGTTTGCGCGCGACTACGGCGTGATTATGGGGGCGGTCCTTTTCTACGCCTTCCTCGTCGCCGTCGCGAATCTGATCGTCGATCTGCTATACGCGGTGGTCGATCCCCGCATCCGCTACCGTTAGGAGATCGTCGTGGGAAGCGCTCCCTTTGCCCCAGCGGTCGCCCTTGAAGCGCTTCCGCCTGCTGCCCGGCGAGGGCCGCGGTCGGAGGTCTGGTGGCGGCTGCGCCGCAACAGGCTGGCGGTAGCGGGGGCGCTCGTCATCCTCATCTTTGCCCTGGCCGCGCTCCTCGCGCCCCTTATCGCTCCCTACGACTACGCACACCAGGACTATGACACGATCTTTCAGGGGCCGAGCGGCGCCCACTGGCTGGGCACGGATGCCCTCGGCCGCGACGTCTTCAGCCGGCTCCTGGAAGGCGCGCGGATATCTCTATCGGTAGGGGTGGTGAGCCAGCTCATCGTGCTCGCTCTGGGGGTAGGTGTAGGGACGGCCGCCGCCCTGGGAGGCCGGCACCTGGACAACATCCTCATGCGCCTCACCGACGTCGCCTGCGCCTTCCCCGACCTTCTCTTCATCATCCTCTTGCGCTCCGTCTTTGGAGGGGGGCTGTTCATGATGATCCTCGCCATCGGCCTCGTCCAGTGGACGATGATCGCCCGCCTGGTGCGCGGTCAGCTTCTCTCTCTCAAGGAGCAGGACTTCGCCCTGGCGGCGCGCGTCCTCGGCGCTGGCAGGATGCGGATCGCCTTCCGCCACCTGTTGCCGAACAGCCTAGGGCCGGTGATAGTGGCCCTCACATTCGGCGTGCCCCAGGCGATCTTCGCCGAGGCGTCGCTGAGCTTCATAGGTATCGGCGTGGCGCCGCCGCTGCCGAGCTGGGGCTCCATGGTCCAGGACGGCTATCAGGCCATATTCGCCTATCCCCATGTGGTGCTGGCGCCGACACTCGCCATAGCGGTGGTGATGCTCAGCTTCACCTTCCTCGGCGACGCCCTCCGTGACGCCCTCGACCCCCGCACAAATCGCTGAAAGAAATGGCCCCCTGCACGGGGGCCGTCTGGACTGGGGCGGGAGCTGTCTGATAGAAAGGCTATGCGGGGCCGCTTGACCAGCGTTCCCGCCGCCGGTCTCGTTCCTCTTTGGCGGCCTGCAGGTCCTGGCGGGCCTGGGCCAGCAGCTCCTCGTGGCTCGTATCCTCGTCGGTGGCCGACGCCAGGCCGATGCACACACCTATCCACAGAGTTATGGGCTGCCCCTCGACGCTCACCGTCGCCGGCCGACGCGCCACGTATTGCTCCACGCGGTGCACGTACCGGGAAGCATCCGGCCGGGCGCATTCCAGCAGGATGAGCGCGAACTCGTCGTCGCTCAGGCGGACCGCAATGTCCGACGCCCGCTTGGTGGATTCCAGCACGCTGCCGATGTGGCTCAGCACGGCGTCGCCGCAGCTTTCGCCGTAGGCCTCGTTCACCGAGGCCAGACTGTTGACGTCGATGATCGCCAGGGAGACCGGTATTCCGTAGCGGCCCACGCGCTTGCACTCCTCCCGCAACCGCAGGCGGAAGTACTGCTCGTCCGGCAGCCCGGTCAGAGGGTCTCTCACCGATGGAGTGATGGTCCGGACGAACCCCTCCACTATCGACCTCGACCGGAAGATAGCCACCGCGCTTATCCCGACGACGCCCAGCATCAGGACTGCGCTGGCCGCAGTTAGATGGGCGACACCCCATCCCTCGTCCAGGATTGCCAGCAGAAGGCCGAGGCTGAGCAGGCCGAGTGCCGCCAGCAGGTATCTCTTGAGGATTCGCAGCTCCACCGGCGTCTTCGATGTTGCCACTATGGGCGCGACCTTGCGCAACTTGGCCTCTCGGGCTTCCCGCCAGTGGCCGCCTTCCTCGATGGGAAGCGCCAGGGGAACAGCTTCACTGCCATCCGCGTCCTTATCTGCTTCGGGCATCGGTGGCCTATCTGGCTCCATGGCCGCGTCGTTCTCTGTTTCAGACATCGGTAGCCTATCTGGCTCCAGGGCCGCGTCGTTCTCTGCTTCGGACGTGGGCGGCTTGTCTGGCTCCAGAGCCGCGTCGTTCTCTGCTTCAGGCATCGCTCGCTTGTCTGGCTTCGATTTCACGCTTCTCCAGCCCCGTCAGTTAGATTATCGGCCGGTTCGCTCTCCACGTTTATAACCTATTGAGTCTAGGAGCGGCTTTTGTTCTCCAGGGACTCCAACCCGGTTCTGGCCCGCCGACGCCTCCCTGGCGTTGACTCATCGGCTGGGAATAGTATGATCGGATGGAGACGCCCCCGCCGCCTTCTCGGCCGTGGTGCGACTGCTATGCAGATAGACTGGGGAAAGACGATAGACGATATCCTGGCCAGCAACATCTCCTGCCTCCGTTGCGGCCGGATGGAGTCCCATGCCTGCGTGGGCTACTCGCGCTCGGCGACGGCGGCCGAGTACGCCCCGCGCTGCCAGAGCTGCAGCCGCAAAGAGGGGTGCGATGCCCGCAAGCTCGTGGTGCTCTGTGAGTCGTGCGCCAAAGAGTTGCGCATCCGTGCCAGCCCCGCCGACCAACATCGGATGATGGCCCTCCTTCTGAACGATTGCCGGAAAGACCTCGAAGACTGCCTTGACTACCTCGCCGACTACTGGCAGGAGGACCTCGATATCGCCCCCGAGCACGTCGCCGGCAGCCTCGAGGGGATGGCCCCCGCCGTGTTTGCCGAGGAAGACGCCTGGCGGCGCCAGCTCGAGGAGGAGTACCTCTCCTATCATCGCTGGTTCCGGGAGCACGGGCTGCGCATTCCCAACGCCGGCTGGCGCTCCGAGTACGCAGAAGAGGTTATCAGCCTGGGCTATGCCACCCTGCTGGGGGACTAACTTCCTTCCCAACCAGCCGGGGGACAAGACAACGACCGTCTCGATTGACCGTCTAGAAAAGAAGGAGAATCATGCCTATCACCAGTCCCTGGGTCACCCTGGAGCCCTATCCCAGGATGAACCTCGCCCACTACGTCGAAGCCTGCGCCGCCAGGTTCGGCGACAAGGTGGCCGTCATATCAGTCGACGGCAAGGAATACACGTTCAACGAGGTCATTCACTGGTCCAAGAAACTCGCTCGCTTCCTCCAGGATGAGGGGGTGGCCAAGGGGGAGCGAGTGGCCATCTTCTCTCCCAACTCCCCCGAGTACCCAATCGTCGTCAACGGCATCCTCCGCGCCGGCGCTGTTGCCACGCCTCTCAACTCCATGTACAAGGAGCGTGAGGTCCACCACCAGTTGGAGGATTCCGGCGCTATCGCCCTCCTGGCCGCCCGTACCCTGATGCCCGTCGCTGAGGAGGCCGTCAAGGAGCTCCCCGGCCTGAGGCGGATCTACTGCATGGAAGACCTCTGGGAATGGGCGAACGATGCCCCGCCCGAGCCGCGCCCCGTCGAGATCGACCCCATGGAGGACCTTGCCGTCCTTCCCTACTCCAGCGGCACCACCGGCCTTCCCAAGGGGGTCATGCTGACTCACTTCAACCTCACCAGCAACCTCCTCCAGGGCATGACCACGGGCTATGTGAACGCCTACGGTGTCAGGATCAACTTCTTGCCCTTCTACCACATCTACGGCCTCCTCGTCCTCATGAACTCCGGCATTGCCAGCGGCGGGACGCAGGTAGTGGTGCCCGGATTCAACGCAGAGCAGATTCTGGCCCTCGTCGAGAAGTACAAGGCGACCGACCTATTCACGGTTCCCCCTGCCCTGCTTATCATGCTGAACATCCCCAGCTTCTCCCAGTATGACAAGTCATCCCTCAACTTCGTCTACACCGGGGCGGCGCCCCTGCCCCTGGAGCTGGGGGAGCAGGCCGTTCGTGGCTTTGGCTGTCCCCTGGTCAACGGCTTCGGCATGACCGAGACCGCCGCCCTCATCAACACCCAGGTTCCCCACAGAACCAGACTCGACGCCATCGGCGCTCCCGTCGCCGACACCATGGAGAAGGTCGTTGACCTTAACACTGACGAAGAGCTGCCGCCGGGGAAAGAGGGGGAGCTTCTGGCGAAGGGGCCGCAGATCATGAAGGGCTACTGGAACCGGCCCGAGGAGACCGCCGACACAATAACCGCCGACGGCTGGCTGCGAACCGGCGACATCGTCTACATCGACGAGGACGGCTACGTGCACCTCGTCGACCGCAAGAAGGAGCTGATAAAGTACAAGGGCTACCAGATAGCGCCCGCCGAGCTGGAGGGGCTTCTGATGGGACATCCCGCCGTCCTCGATGCCGCCGTCATCCCCAAGCAGCAGCCGGACGGCAGCGACTTCCCGAAGGCTTTCGTCGTCCTCCGGCCCGGCACCACCGCCAGCGCCGAGGAGCTGCAGGGCTACATCGAGGAGAGGGTCGCCCCCTACAAGAAGCTGCGCGAGCTGGAGTTCGTCCCCGGCATTCCGCGGAGCCTCTCCGGCAAGATACTGCGCCGGGAGCTTATCGACAGGGAGCGCCAGAAAGAGGCCTCGGGGTAGGAATAGACGTTATTGAGGCTCAGCCGCCGCGCCTCAGGTCCGCCGGCCTGGGCTCCGTCCCTGCCCAGGGCGACTGCGGCGTCGATAGCGCCTCCGCCCCCTCTTGGAGCACCGCCTCGACTCGCGTCAGGAGATCGTCCAGTCCCCAGCCCTTCTCGGCGGAGATCAGCAGCGCGTCGGGGCGGTCGTCGCTCAGGGCGAGCGTCTGCTCCCGCAGCTCCGCCAGCCCCCCGACAGGCGAGCCGTCGCGGCGCGTCAGCAGATCCACCTTGTTCAGGACGCTGAGGCAGGGCTTCTCCGCCAGCCCGAGCTCCGCCAGCGTGTCCTGCACCGTCTGGCTCTGGAGCGCCGCGTCCGGGTGTGTAATGTCTACTACGTGCACCAGGACGTCCGCCGCCGCCAGCTCCTCCAGCGTCGCCCGGAACGCCGCCACCAGTTGCGTCGGCAGCTTCTGGATGAAGCCCACCGTGTCGGACAGGAGGACGATCCGCCCGCCCGGCAGCGCCACCCGCCGCGTGATCGGGTCGAGCGTAGCGAAGAGCTTGTCCTCCGTGAAGACGTCGGCGCCGGAGAGCGTCCGCATCAGCGTGCTCTTGCCGGCGTTCGTGTATCCGACCAGCGCCGCTACCGCCGCGCCCTGTCGCGCCCGCCGCCGTCGGTAGAGCGCCCGCTGCCGCCGCACCGACTCGATCTGCTTCTTCAGGCGGCCGATCTTCGTGCGCACCAGCCGGCGGTCCGTCTCCAACTGCGTCTCGCCGGGGCCGCGCGTGCCGATCGCCCCCTCCAGCCGCTCCAGGTGGCTCCACTGGCCGGCGAGGCGCGGCAGCAGGTACTCGCTCTGCGCCAGATCGACCTGGAGACGCCCCTCCCGCGTCTGCGCCCGCCGCGCGAAGATGTCGAGGATGAGCGCCGTGCGGTCGAGCACCTTGACCTGAAGAGAGTCCTCCAGGCGGCGCTGCTGCGAGGGGCTGAGCTCGTCGTCGAGGATGACGAGGGAGTAATCGACGTGGGAGCGCTCGGCCTTGACCTCCGCCAGCTTGCCCTTGCCGACGTAGTGGGCCGGGTGCGGCCTCTCCAGCTTCTGGACGGTGCGGCCGACGACCCGCGCCCCCGCCGTCTCCGCCAGTAGCGCCAGCTCATCGAGGGAGCTCTGGGCGCTGAACGAGCGCCCGTCGGCCGGCGGGCCCTTCAGCTCGACCGCGACCAGGTACGCCCGCTCGACGGGCTCGGCTGTGGGATACGTCTTCGCCGTCTGTCTCCCTCCTCCAGGACCATTATAGACGCTATCGGGGGGGAGGCCAGCCCGGCTTCAGGGGGGCGCGTGTGATTGATGTTGTTTGGAGAAAAGTTTTTTTTCGTGAATCTGAAAGGGGGCGTTTGGTTTGATTGACCGTCGGGCGCGGCGCTTCGGGCGGGTCGTAGGGGTCGGTATGCGCACACGGATATTAAAGCACAGGTGAGGGGGGAACTCGAAGCGGATGGTGGCACAGCGCGGTAGCTGGTCGGCTGTGGATGCGATGCGCCGTGCGCCTGGGCGGCGTCGGCGTCCTCGCCGAAACATGGGCGCCTCTTTTCCCGCCCGCCCGCCCAGGGAGGTAATTTGATTCTGGGGGACACCCCCAGACCCCCGGCAAGGAGGGCTCCGCCCTCCCTGCACTCTCCCGGCCCGCACTCTGTGATCGGGAAAGGTTGGGAACCCTGATCGGAAGGTGGCGCACGAGAGACCAAGCGATGCACACAGGGGGAGTCGCGTCTACTTGTTCGGTTTCCAGGCGGCCAGGCGGCGGAGGCCCTCCTCCAGGCGCTCGTCGGGCACCGTCAGCGACAGCCGCACGTACCCCTCCCCCTGCTGCCCGTAGCCCGAGCCCGGTGTCACGACCACCGCCAGGTCGTCCAGCAGCCGCTCCGCGAACGACGCCGAGGTGAACCCCTCCGGCACCCGCGCCCACACGTAGAGGCTGGCCCGCGGCGTCCGCACCCGCAGCCCCAGCGACCGCAGCGCCTCGACCACGCGGTCGCGACGCCGCTGGTAGACGGCGTTGTGCTCGGCGACGCACTCCTGCGGCCCCGTCAGGGCGGCGATAGCCATGCGCTGGATGGCCTGCGGTATCCCCGAGTCGAGGTTCGACTTCACCCGCCGCAGGGCGTCGATCATGCGCGCGTTCCCCACCGCCATGCCGATGCGCCAGCCGGTCATGTTGTATGTCTTGGAGAGGGAGTGGAACTCGATGCCCACGTCGCGGGCGCCCGCGGCCTCGAGGAAGCTGACCGGCCGGTAGCCGTCGAAGGCGACCTCGCTGTAGGGGCCGTCGTGGCAGACGGCGATGTCATAGCGTCCGGCGAAGGCGACCGCCTCCTCGAAGAAGCCCAGGCCGGCGACGGCGCCCGTCGGGTTGTTCGGGTAGTTGAGCCAGAGCATCTTCGCGCGCCCGGCCACGTCCGCCGGCACCTCCGCGAAGTCGGGCAGCCAGTCGTTCTCCTCGCGCAGGGGCAGGAAGTGGCACTCTCCGCCCGCGAACATGGTGGCGACGGAGTAGACCGGGTAGCCGGGGTCGGGAACGAGCGCCAGGTCCCCGGGGTCGATGAAGCACAGGGGGATGTGCCCGACCCCCTCCTTCGAGCCGATGACCGGCAGCACCTCCGTCTCCGGATCGAACGAGAGGCCGAAGCGCCGCTCGTACCATTCGGCGATCGCCCGGCGCATCTCCGGCATCCCGTCCGATTCGGGGTAGCGATGGTTCGCGGGGTCGCGGGCCGCCTCTACCAGCGCGTCGATGATGTGCGGGGGCGTCGGCATGTCGGGGTCGCCGACGGCGAACGTGACAACGTCCACGCCCTGCGCCCGCTTCTCGGCGATCTTGCGGGAGATCTCGGCGAAGAGGTACGGCGGCAGGTCTTCAACCCGTCGCGCCAGCTTCATCTCTCAGACTCCAAGTAGCCACTCTCCGTTGAACACAGCCACCGCCGGCCCGGTCAGGTACACAATCCCCTTCCCGTCCCACTCCAGCGTCAGCGTGCCGCCGGGTAGAGTTATGTCTACTACATCGTCGACCAGCCCTTGCAGCCGCGCCGCGACCATCACGGCGCAGGCCCCCGACCCGCAGGCGAGAGTGGGACCGGCTCCCCGTTCCCACACCCGCGCCTCTATCTGGTTGCGGTCGATCACCCGCGCCACCTCGAAGTTCACCCCTCGCGGGAACTGGGGGTGCTCCGCCACCTTCGGCCCGACATCCTCCAGCGGGAAGTCCTTGACCGGCAGCGTGACGAGCAGGACGGCGTGCGGGTTCCCCATGGAAACGCAGGTAACCGGCAGGATGTCCTTGGAGGTGACGTCTGCCGCGCTGACTCGCCATACCTCCAACGGCAGGTTCACGAGCGGCGTCTCCCGGTGGACGAGCACGGGTATCTCTTCCGGGGTGAGACCGGGCACTCCCATGCCGACCCGCACCCTGTCGACCCTGTCACCCTTGCCGCTGACCTCCACCGATACAACGCCTGTCGCCGTCTCGATCTTGAATCTGCCCTCCGCCGACTTCACCAGCTCCTTCTCGACGGCGTACTTCGCCAGGCAGCGGACGCCGTTGCCGCACATCTCCGCCTCCGAGCCGTCGGGGTTGAACACGCGCATGCGTATCTCGGCGTGGCTCGACCGCAGCACCAGCAGGAGGCCGTCGGCCCCTATCCCGAAGTGGCGATCGCACATCGCCGTGGCCAGTCGCGGCCAGTCGTGCTCGTCGCCCGCCGCTTCCATGACCACGAAATCGTTCCCCGCGCCCTGCATCTTGACGAAGCTGATCATCTCTCTTCCCTCGTCGTGCTGTTTGCCGAGCGAAGGCTCGCCTCAACCAGCCGCTCTGCTTCTCCATAGAGGTCTTCGCCGGCCGCCAGCCAGCGTATGCGCTGGTCGTCGCGGCGGAACCAGGTGGACTGCATCCGCGCCAGCCGATGGGTCTCTGTCTTCATCTTCTCCGTCGCCTCGGCCAGGGAGAGCTCGCCGGCCAACTGCTGGCAGACCTGCCGGTAGCCGATCCCCGACAGCGGCGGCAACTCGGGCCCGTAGCCCCGCGCCAGCAGCCCCCGCACCTCATCGACCAACCCCGCCGCCAGCATCCGCTCCGCCCGCTCATCGATCCGGCGATAAAGCTCCGACCGTGGCAGATCAACACCCAGGATAAGCGCCGCGAACTCCGGCTGCAACCTCTCCCGCCAGGACGATAGCGGCCGGCCGGTAAGCCTGTGCACCTCCAGCGCCCGCACGACGCGGCGCACGTTTCGGGGGTCGATGCGGGCGGCGGCCTCGGGGTCCACCGCCGCCAGTTCCCGGTGCAGGGCGTCGCTGCCTTCCCGCCGGGCGCGCTCCTCCAGCGAGCGCCGGAGAGCCCAGTCCGGCCCCACGCGGGGCACCTGCCATCCCTCCAGCAGGCTCCAGACGTACTGCCCCGTGCCCCCGACGAGAAACGCCCGCTTGCCGCGCGACCAGATATCGGCCAGCACCTGCCGGGCCAGGTCGAGGTAGCGCCCGAGGCTGAACTCCTCGTCGGGGGCAGCCACGTCGATCAGCCAGTGACGCGCCTGCGCCCGCTCCGCCGCCGAGGGCTTCGCCGTGCCGATGTCCAGGCCGCGGTAGACCTGTCGGGAGTCGGCGCCGACGATCTCGCCGTCGAAGGCGCGCGCCAGCCGCAGGGCGAGGGCGCTCTTGCCGCTCGCCGTGGCGCCGACGACGGCGATCAGGGGGCCTGGCACGGCTCACCGTTCTCTTGTGTCATGACCAGTTTAGAATCGGCGCGTTTGGCAGATCTGAGCACAACCCCGGCCGGATGGTCGTCAGCAGAATACGTTTGCGCAGCCCTGGGGGAGTTCAGAGGGGGTATCCCCCTCTGACGGGGGAATCAGGGGGTGTCCCCCTGATTCCCCAAAACACCCCTCGGGCGGGTGGGTGGGAAGAAGGACGTTCATGTTACGGCCACAACGCCGACGCCGCCCACGCGCACGAAACGTCGCATCGACACATGACCAGCTACCCCGCGGCTACTTGCCGGCGGAGATGCGGGCCGATTGCTCGATGATGCTGGCGAAGGAGTCGGCCTTGAGGCAGGCGCCGCCGACAAGGGCGCCGTCGATCTCCGGCTCGGCGATGAACTCGGCGATGTTCTCCGGCGTCACGCTGCCGCCGTAGAGGATGCGGAGCGACTCCCCTCGCTCCTCTCCGAAGAGCCCGGTCACCTGCGAGCGGATGAGGCCGGTCGCCTCGTTCGCCATGGCGCCGCTCGCCGCCTTCCCGGTGCCGATCGCCCACACCGGCTCGTAGGCGATGGCGAAGCCCAGGGGAATCTCAACGTCCCGCAACCCCTCCCGCACCTGCCGGATCAAGACCGTGTCCGTCTGGCCGCTCTCCCGCTCTGCTTCCGTCTCGCCCAAGCAGAAGATGGGCCGCAGCCCCGCGGCGAGGACCGCCTTCAGCTTCCTGTTGACCGTCTCGTCCGTCTCGCAGAAGTAGGCCCGCCGCTCCGAGTGGCCGATTATCACGAACTCAACCAGCCCCTGCAGCATCGGCATGCTCACCTCGCCGGTGTAGGCGCCCTTCTCCTCCCAGTGGGCGTTCTGGGCCCCAACTTTGATGGCGCTTCCCCGTAGCAGCTCGGCTGCCAGGGTCAGGAAGGGGAACGGCGGGCAGACGACCTTCTCGACGCCCTCCACGCCGTCCACGCGCTCCTGGACGCCGCGGCATAGCTCCGCGGCGCTCTCGGCCGTCGTGTGCATCTTCCAGTTGCCGGCGATGATGGGGATCCGTCTCATAGCACTACGCTCCAAACTTGATTAAACGGCGGGCATTCGCCAGGGCCAGGGGCAGCGCCGCGGTGGCCGGGAAGACTCCCAGCGATCCGAGGACGCACTGGTTCTCGTCGAACATCGCGGCGCGGTCCTGCCGGCACCAGCGCGAGTGGAGCAGGAAAGGCACCGGATGCCAGCTATGGCCGGCCAGCAAGGCCGGCGTGGAGTGGTCGCCGCCGACCATGAAAACGTCGGGGCCGAGATCGCGGATGTCGGGCACGATGGTGTCCACCTCCTCGAGCGCGGCCACCTTGGCGTCGAAGTCCCCGTCCTCGCCGCGCGAGTCGGTCGCCTTATAGTGCACGAAGAAGAAGTCGAACTTCTCCCAGTTCTCCCGCAGGGTAACGACCTGGTCCTCGGGGCGGGCGCCCGTCGACAGTACGGTCATGCCGACGAGCTTCGCCAGCCCGCGGTACATGGGGTATACGGCGATAGCCGCCGCCCGCAGGCCGAACACCTCCGCCATCTGGGGAAGCTGCGGCCACTTGGAGATCCCCCGCAGGAGGAGCATATTGGCCGGGTGCTTCCCATCGAGCCTCTCCCGCGCCTGGCCGATGAACTCGTTGACAAGGCGGACTGTCTCCTTCGCCTCGGGCCGCCCCGCCTCCGCCGGCAACGGCGGCGCCCCCAGCCGCTGGGGGTCGGTGTCGGCGACCCCTTCCGCGAGCGCGTCGCCCCGCAGGATAAGGAGAAAGCGGTGCTCCCTGACCGGCTCGACGAACAGCTCGACGCCCGGCAGCGAGATGCCGCGCAGCTCCTGGCAGAGCGCGGCGCAGGTCTCCGTGCTGATGCGCCCCGCCCGCCGGTCGGTGATCAATCCGTCCTTGTCCACGGTGCAGAAGTTGCCGCGGGCAGCCAGATCGCCGTGCCGCAGGTCGAAGTCGATCCCCAGCGCCTCCAGGACGCCCCGTCCCACCTGATACTTGATGGGGTCATAGCCGAACAGGGCGAGGTGGCCGGGCCCGCTGCCGGGGGTGATCCCCGGCCCCACGGGCACCGTCAGCCCGCAGATGCCGTCGGTGGCCAAGCGGTCGAGGTGCCGCGTGTTCGCCGCCTCCAGCTCCGTCCGGCCCGTCTCCTCGTGGGGCAGGCCGCCCAGCCCATCGATCACCAGGAGGACGATCTTGGAGTCGTTCTTCACTACCAGCTCGCGGATCAGATTCAGGTCCATGTTTACCTCAGGCCTTCTTGTCGCGCAGCGCCGCCACTCCCGGCAGCGTCTTGCCCTCCAGGAACTCCAGCGATGCGCCGCCGCCCGTAGATACGTGAGAGAAGCGATCCTCCAGTCCCGCCTCCTGTACCAGGGCCACCGTCTCTCCACCGCCGACTATAGTAACGGCGTCGAGGGCGGCCAGGGCCTCCGCCATCGCCAACGATCCCTCGGCGAAGGGAGGGAACTCGGCCACGCCCAGAGGGCCGTTCCACACCACCGTCTTGCAGTCCTCCACCGTCTCGCAGAACGTAGACACGGTATCAGGGCCGATGTCCATTATGCGCATCCGCGAGGGGACCTGCTGCACGGGCACCGTCTCGGCTTCGGCGTCGGCGGCGAAGCGGTCGGCTACCACCGCATCCGACGGCAGGAAGAGAGGCACCCCTTTCTCATCCGCCTGCTGCATGATATCGCGGGCGGTGTCCAACTGGTCGTTCTCGACCAGCGACTGTCCCACGCTGACCCCATTCGCCTTCAAGAGCGTCGAGGCCATGCCGCCGCCGATGATCAGGCAGTCCACCTCGGCCAGGAGGTTGCGCAAGACACCGATCTTGGTGCTGATCTTGGCGCCGCCGATGACGGCCGCGAAGGGACGGGCGGGATTGGTGAGCGCCTTGCTCAGATAGTCGATCTCCTTCTCCATCAGGAATCCGGCGACGGCGGGCAGATAGGCCGCCACGCCGACGGTCGACGCGTGGGCGCGGTGGGCCGTCCCGAAGGCGTCGTTGACGTAGACGTCGGCGAGGGCGGCGAGCGCCGTGGACATCTTGGGGTCGTTCGCCTCCTCCTCGGGGAAGAAGCGCACGTTCTCCAGGAGCAGCACCTCGCCCGGCTTCAGCGCCTTCGTCGCCTCCTCGGCCTTGGGTCCGATGACATGGTAGAGCGTGCGCACGGGCGCTCCCAGCAGCTCACCCAAGCGGTCTCCGATGCCCGCCCGCGACATGCGCAGCGCTTCGACTACCTTGCCGTCGGGACGTCCCAGGTGGGAGCAGAGCACAACCCGCGCCCCCTGCTCCCGCAGGTACTGTATCGTGGGTAGGGCCGCTCGAAGCCGGCTGTCATCGAGGATGCGGCCGCTCTCCTTGTCGATCGGCACGTTGAAATCGACCCGCACCAGCACCCGCTTCCCCTTCACATCGACGTCGCGTACCGTCATCTTGTTCACGGGTCCCCCTCCTGTCCGGGTGCTCAGCCGGTCTCTTGGCTCTCCTCAGGCCTCGCGGTTTACGAAGTAGTCCGCCAGCGCCTCCAAGTCCCGACGCCGCTGGGGCGCGATCTCCAGCCCCTCCAGGTGGTGCAGCGCCCTGGCGGCGTGTTCGGCGGCCGTGTTCTGGCTGTGAGCGTGAGCGCCCAGCCGTTGCAGTACCGCCGACACTGTCGCTACATCGTTATCGTCCATGTCACGCTTCTGGTAGATGGCTCGAAGGGCATCCCTGTCCGCGGCGGCGGCCTGCTCGAAAGCGTAGACGACGGGGAAGGACTTCTTGCGGCCGCGTATGTCCTCCCCGGTGGGCTTCCCCGTCTCTTCGGCCTCGCCCCAGATGCCAAGGATATCATCTCGGATCTGAAAGGCGAAACCCAGGTTTCTACCGAACTCTTGGAAGAGGCTGACCACGGTATCGGGGGCATCGCCGATGAGGGCGCCGCTGGCGGCGGAGGCCGCCATCAGCGCGGCCGTCTTCCCGCCCACCATCTCCAGGTAGTCGTCGCAGCCCACATCCAGCCGCTGCTCATAGCTGAGGTCGCGGTACTGCCCTTCGCAGAGATAGAGGGAGGCCTCGCCCAGAAGACGGGCCACCGCCATGACCTGCTCGGCGGCCAGCCCCACCCCGCTCAGACGGTGGAGGGTGACGTGCGCCAGCGCGAACATGCCGTCGCCCGCGTTCACGGCCTGGGGGATGCCCCACACCTGCCATACGGTGTCGCGGCCGTGCCGCTGCGGGCTGCCGTCCTCGATGTCGTCGTGGATGAGGCTGAAGTTGTGGAGCAGCTCGAGGGCCGCCGCCGCCGGAAGAGCCCGTTCTCTGTCGCCGCCCACCGCCTCGCAACTGGCGAGACAGAGCAGCGGGCGGAGCATCTTCCCCCGGAACCACTGATGGGGCCCGCCGTCTCGGTCCTCCCAGCCCAGGTGATAGCGCATGAGGCCGTAGTGAGCCAGCTCTCTTCCCGCGAGGGCCCGTCTCATCTCGGCCTCAATCAGGGCGCCGTATCTCTCCTGGAGATCGGCAAGCCAGCCTTCCGTTCCTTCGGGCATCACCAGCCTGGTGGGGCGGTCTCCTTCCCTATGCTTCAAGCGCTTTTATCTTTTCCAGCCGGCGCACGTGCCGCCCCCCCTGGAACTCGCCGTTCAGGAACGCTTCCACCACGTCCCGCGCCGCCCCCTCGCCGATGCACCAGGCGCCGAGGCAGAGGATGTTGGCGTCGGTGTGCTGGCGGGCGCGACGGGCGCTGAACGTGTCGTGGCAGAGCGCGGCCCGTATCCCCTTGAGCTTGTTGGCGGTGATGCTCATCCCCACGCCGCTGCTGCAGATGAGGATACCCAGGTCCTGCTCCCCCGCGATCAGGGCCTGCGCCAGGGGCACGGCGAAGTCTGGATAGTCGACCGACGTCTCATCGGGGCAGCCGAAGTCGGAGCTCTCGTGCCCCAGGGAAGCGACGTGCTCCAGCAGAACCTGCTTCAGGCTGAATCCGGCATGATCGCTGCCTATCGCAATGCGCATGGCTACTCCTCAACCTCTACGAGCTCGGAGCCGATGACCGACTCCAGCTCGGCCCTTGAGATCGCCCCCTCGCGCAAGACTCGAGGGTTTTCGCCTATCAGGTCCAGCACCGTCGACTCCATTCCCCCCGGGCACCGTCCGCCGTCGATAATGATGTCTACGCTCTCTCCGAGCTGCTCCGCCACTGCCGCGGCGGTCAGCGGCGCCGCTCCGCCCGATATATTGGCGCTCGTCCCCGTGAGCGGCTGCCCCAGCTCGTGGATGAGCGCCAGGGGCACGCGATGATTGGGCACCCTCACCGCCGCGGTATCGCCGCCGGCCAGAGCGAGGGAGTGGAAGCCCGGCTCCCGCGGCAGCACCAGTGTCAGGCCACCCGGCCAGAAGTGGGAGGCTAACCTTAACGCAAGAGAAGGCTCCATCTCTGCTATCGACTCCGCCGCCTTGGCTGATGCCACGAGAATGGGCAGAGGGTTGTCGAGGGGCCGTCTTTTGGCTTCGAATAGCCTGCGCACCGCTCCATCGTCTCCCGCGGCCGCCCCCAGGCCGTAAAGGGTATCGGTGGGATAGGCCACGAGCCCGCCCCGTCGCAGGCAATCGACGGCCTCCGTCAAGGAGAGGTCAGCGGTGGGAGGGGCAGCGATTATACGCATGGGCTCATGGGCAAAACTGAATCGCTCTCCGCTTGACGGCAGTATAGCATGGATGCTATTCTCCAATCGATACTGACCGCGGGAGGGACGAGTGAGGCCTGGGCCGGCGAGCCCGGGCTTCCCTGCTTAGTGGCAGGACCTCGTCGCCTCCGGCTCGCAGCAAGGACGGCTCATGACCGACGCCGATCCCGCCGGCAAGCGCGTTCCCACGACCGATGACATCGAGGTCTCGACCTATCTCGAGATCGCGCGGGAGAAGAGCGGTGAGCAGCCCGTGGCCAGCGAGCCCTCCTCGGGAGTGGGCCCGGAGACGGTCATCGTCCTCGATTTCGGCTCCCAGTACAGCATGCTCATCGCCCGCCGCATCCGCGAGTGCCACGTCTACTGCGAGCTGCTGCCCTACAACGCCCCCTGGGAGAAGGTCGCCCGCCTCAACCTCAAGGGCTTCGTCCTCTCCGGCGGGCCCGCCAGCGTCTACGCGGAGGGCGTTCCCCTGGCGCCCGCCTACGTCTTCGAGAAGGGGCTGCCCGTCCTCGGCATCTGCTACGGGATGCAACTGCTTGTCCACCAACTGGGCGGCCGCGTCTCCCCCGGCGAGAAGCACGAGTACGGCCACACCGTGATCCACCAGGCGGAGCCGTCGGAGCTGTTCGCCGACCTTCCGCCGGCCATCCCCGTCTGGATGAGCCACGGCGACCAGATCGTCCAGATGCCCGCCGGCTTCCGCTCCCTCGCCTACTCCGACAACTCGCCCGTCGCCGTCATGGGCAACGACCACGGGATGCTGGGTCTCCAGTTCCACCCCGAGGTCGTGCACACCCCTCAAGGCAAGCAGATCGTTGAGAACTTCCTCTACCGGGTCTGCGGCTGCCGTGGCGACTGGACCCCCTCGAACTTCGTCGCCGACAGCATCGAGCGCACCCGCGAGCAGGTGGGCGACGGCCACGTCATCTGCGCCCTCTCCGGCGGGGTCGATTCCGCCGTCGCCGCCACCCTCGTCCACCGCGCCGTCGGCGACCAGCTCACCTGCATCTTCGTCAACAACGGCCTCCTCCGCCGCGAGGAGCCGGAGCGCGTCCTCGATACCTTCCGCCGCCACCTCAAGATGAACCTGCTCTACGTCGACGCCACCGACCGCTTCCTCGACGTCCTCTCCGCCGTCACCGACCCCGAGGAGAAGCG
>DAOUEO010000034.1:0-5383 GCA_034430455.1 Dehalococcoidia bacterium
TGCCGGCCCGTCCCGCCGGGCGCCGCCGCGCGCCGACGAAGCAGGCGAAGGCGACAAAGCCGACAAAGCCCGCGAAGGCTACGAAGCCGACAAAGGCGACAAAACCGACGAAGCCGACGAAGCCGACGAAGCCGACGAAGCCCGCGAAGCCCGCGAAGGCTACGAAGCCGACAAAACCGACAAAACCGACGAAGAAGAGCTGATGGAAGGGATATCCCTCGCCGCTGAGCTGGCCGCCGCCGCCCCCGAGCGCGATACCGCCCTCACAGTGGGCGTGTTCGACGGCGTTCACCGCGGCCACCGCCACCTGCTCGCCTGGCTGAAGGACAGGGCGGCCGCGCGCGGTCTGGCGAGCGGCGTGGTCACCCTCCATCCCCATCCGGCGCTCGTCCTCGACCCCCTCGCCCCTATCGTCTACCTGACGAGCCTGGAAGAGCGGGTGGAGCTGCTGCGCGCCGGCGGCGTCGACTTCGTGCTGCCGGTCACCTTCACGCCGGAGGTGGCGCGGCTCTCCGCCCGCGACTTCGTCGGCGCGCTGACCGAGGGCCTGCGGATGCGCTTCCTCCTCGGCGGCCCCGACTTCGCGCTGGGCCGCGACCGGGAGGGCAGAGCGGATGTGCTGTCGCGGCTGGGCTCGGAGATGGGATTCGAGGTCGAGCTCGCGGCGCCGCTGCTGGAGGGCGACAGGGTCGTCAGCTCCTCCGCCGTCCGCGACGCCCTGGCCGCCGGCGAGGTCGAGGCCGTAGGCAACCTGTTGGGCAGGCCCTTCTCCCTGCACGGCCCCGTGGTCAGGGGTGTAGAGAGAGGAAAGGTGGTGATGGGCTTCCCCACCGCCAACATCGCCGTCGGCCCGGGCATGGCCCTGCCGGAGTTCGGTGTCTACGCGACCCGCGCCTACCTGCCCGCCGGACAGGCGGATGACGGCGTCGTCGCGCGCATGTCGGTCACCAACATCGGCCGCCGTCCCACGTTCGACAACGGGGAAAGAACGGTCGAAGTGTATATAATGGACTTTGACGCCGACATCTACGGCCGGGAGCTGCGCATCGACCTGCTCAAGCGGCTGCGGGGAGAGACGCGCTTCTCCGACCCGCAGGAACTGGTCGAGCAGATACGGCGGGATGTCACCGCCGCGCGGGAGTATCTGGAATCGCGCCCCGCGGTCTAGCGGGTTGCTGAAGAGTTCGCAGCAACGGGGGTACAGGGGGCAGAGCCCCCTGACAGGGGGCCTGGGGGGTGTCCCCCCAGACTAAGAAATCCAGGCCGCGAGCCGTCGCCGAAGGTGGCGTGCGACGTGGCCGGGGCGTCGAGAGGCTTTTTCAACAGCGTGCTAGAGGAGGAGATCTGAGAGCCGACATGCGACCGGCAGAAGAGCAACTCCGGCTCCTCATGCGGGGCGTCGTCTACGGCGACGACGGGATAGCGCGCGCCATGGAAAGCGAGCTGCGCCAGCGGCTCGCCGAGGGGCGCCCCCTCCGCGTCTACCTCGGCATCGACCCCACGGCGCCCGACCTCACCCTCGGCCATACCGTAGCCATGCGCAAGCTCCGCCAGTTCCAGGACCTCGGCCACGAGGCGGTTCTCGTCATCGGCGGCTTCACCGCCCTCGTCGGCGACCCCAGCGACAAGGAGAGCGCCCGCCCCATGCTCACGCCGGAGGAGATCGAGGCCAACGCCCAGACCTACCTGGATCAGGCATTCACCGTCCTCGACCGCGAGCGCACCGTCATCCGCAACAACGCCGAGTGGCTGGGCAAGCTCACCTTCCAGGAGCTGATCAAGATCGCCTCCAGCTTCACCGTCGGCCAGTTCCTCCAGCGCGAGAGCTTCGCCCTCCGCCGCGAGCGCGGCGACCCCATCTACGTCCACGAGTTCTTCTACGCCTTCATGCAGGCCTACGACGCCGTCGCCCTGGAGACCGACGTCCAGGTCGGCGGCACCGACCAGCTCTTCAACCTCATGGCCGGCCGTGCCCTCCAGCGCGCCTACGGCCAGCCGCCCCAGATAGCGGTTACCACGCCCATCCTCGTCGGCACCGACGGCAGCATGCGCATGTCCAAGAGCCAGGGCAACCACATCGCCCTCAATGACCCGCCTGCCGACATGTACGGCAAAGTCATGTCGTTGCCCGACGACGTGATGGTCGACTACTTCACGCTGGTGACCAACGTATCCGGCGACGAGATCGAGGAGATACGGGGGCAGCTCGCGTCCCGCTCCCTAAACCCCATGGACGTGAAGAAGCGCCTCGCCCGCGAGATCGTGTCCGACATCCACGGCGCGGCGGCGGCGCAGCAGGCCGAGGAGACGTTCCGAGAGATTTTCCAGGAGGCAAGCACTGTTGAAGCTGGTGAGACCTTCCCATTTGACAAGCTGAAGGAGATCGGTTTGCTGGAGAGCTTGGTCCAGGCAGGGCTGATCGGCAGCAAGGGAGAGGGCCGCCGTCTTCTGAAGCAAGGCGCCATCGATATCGATGGCCGGGCGCTTGACAGCTTCGAGATCGCGCCAACGCCTGGCTCCGTCATCCGCGTGGGCAAGCACCGCTTCCTCCGCATCGTCGACGCCGACAAGCACGGCTAGGGGAGTAACGTGGACTTCGATTTCAGGCTCGACCTCACAGAGGTGATCCGCGCCGTCGAGGCGGGCGAGGTGGTCGCCGTCTACTTCCCCCTTCTCCGCAAAACGCTCCTCATAGACTCCCGCTCCACCGCCGTCGACGGCCCCATGATCAAGATCGTCCCCATGGTCGCCACGCCCGAGGAGCGCCTGCGGGCGCTGCGCAAGCTGCGCCCTCGCTTCCCCCGTCCCGAGAGCATCACCATCATTCCCTGGCCCAAGTACGTGGCCAGCCTGGACCGCCTGGGCATATGGGAGCGCATCGTCGGCCGCTTCGTGAACCTGGGCTTCCCCGAGGCCGTGCGTCAGTGCGAGGCCTCCTACCAGGAGCTGATCGCCATGGAGCAGGGCGAGATACTCCACGCCGTCTCCGGCGAAGGCTACGAGTCGATGTGGGAGAAAGGCGCTCGGCCCAGCGGCCCGGAGGAGGCCGGCCCGGAGCCGGGTGGCCCGGAGCCGGACGTGTCCTAGCAGGGTGCTGAAGGATTCGCAGGAGTGGGGGAACGGGGGTACAGGGGGCAGAGCCCCCTGACAGGGGGCCTGGGGGGTGTCCCCCCAGAATCAGATAGCCAGGCCGCGAGCCGTCCTTCCGCGGAAGGACGTGCGACGTGGCCGCGGCGTCGAGGGACTTCTCTAGCGGCCTGCTAGGAGGGCTTAGTCTCCTCCTTCGCCTTGTCGATGATCTTCTGCGTCAGGTGGGCCGGCACCTCTTCGTAGTGGCTGAACTCCAGCGTGTAGCGGCCGCGCCCCTGCGTGATGGAGCGCAGGTCGGTGGCGTACCGCTGCACCTCGGCCAGGGGCACCTGCGCCTCGATCATGCTGGCGCCGTTCTCCTGCGGCGTTATCCCCAGCACCTTCGCCCGCTTGCTGTTCAGGTCGCCCATCGCGTCGCCGGTGTTGGCCTCCGGCACGACCACCCGCAGCGTCACTACGGGCTCTATGAGGATCGGCCGCGCCTCGAGGGTGCCCTGCTTGAGCGCCATCGCGCCCGCTATCTTGAACGCCATCTCCGACGAGTCCACGGGGTGCTCCTTGCCGTCGTACAGCGTCACCTTCAGGTCGATCAGCGGGTAGTGGGCGAGCACCCCCTCGTGGAGCGTCTCCAGCACGCCCTTCTCCACCGCCGGGACGTACGTCTTGGGCACGGAGCCGCCGACAACGGCATTGTCGAACTGGAAGCCGCTCCCCCGCGGCAGGGGCTCCAGGCGGATGGCGACGCGGGCGTACTGCCCGTGGCCGCCGGTCTGCTTCTTATGCGTGTACTCGGCGCTGGCCGAGGCGGTGATCGCCTCCTTATAGGGCACCTTGGGTATCGTCAGCTCCAGACCCACGCCGAACTTGCGCTGTATCTTCTCGATAGTCACCTCAATGTGCGGCTCGCCCAGGCCGGAGAGGATCGTCTCACCCGTATCTGAGTCGCGGCGCACCCGCAGCGTCGGGTCCTCCTCCACGATGCGCGTGAGCGCCGACCCCATCTTATCGAGGTCCGCCTTTGTCTTGGGATGGACGGCGGCGCTGTAGGCCGGCGCGGGAAAGGAGACCGGCGGGAGCAGCAGAGGCCGCTCTTTGCTCGATAGCGTATCGCCGGTGGAGGTCTCCGCCAGCTTGGCGAGGGCGCCGATATCGCCCGCCACCAGTTGGGGCGTCGGCTCCTGGCTCTTGCCCCGCAGCGTGGAGATCTGCCCGATCCGCTCCGCCGCGCCCTTGTTGGAGTTCCAGGCCTGAGAGTCGCCCTTGAGGGTGCCGGAGAAGACGCGGAGGTAGGTGAGCTTGCCCACGTAGGGGTCGGCCGTCGTCTTGAAGACCAGGGCCGCCAGAGGGCCCGCCGGGTCGGCCTTGAGGCTCTCCTCCTGGTCGGTGCTCGCGTTCTTCGCCGCGATTTCGCCGCCGTCCAGGGGCGACGGCAGGTACTGGGCGACGGCGTCGAGGATGAGCGATGCGCCGATCCCCTTGCTCGCCGCTCCCGCCAGCACCGGCACGACGGAGCCGGCGGCGATCCCGGCCCGCAGCCCGCGGGTGAGCTCCTCCTGGCTCAGCTCCTCCCCCTCGAGGTACTTATTGAGGAGCTCGTCGTCCGCCTCCGCGATCGCCTCCACCAGTTGCTCGCGGTAGCGCGCCACTTGGTCGGAGAGGGAGTCGGGCACGTCGCCCTCGCTCCCCTTCTCGCCGCGGAAGCCCTTCAGCGTCAGGAGGTCCACCACCCCCTCGAACGAGCTCTGCGCCCCGATGGGCAACTGAAGGGGGGCGCACTTCTTGCCGAAGAACGACTGGAGCTGGCTGAGCGCCTGGAAGAAGTCGGCGTTCTCGCGGTCCATCCGGTTGACGACGACCATGCGGGGGAGGGAGCGCTCGTCGGCGAAGGCCCAGGAGTGCTCCGTGCCCACCTCGACGCCGGAGGCGGCGCAGACGACGACGATCGCCGCGTCCGTGGCGCGGAGGCCCGCCTTCATCTCCCCCACGAAGTCGGCGTAGCCGGGGGTATCGATGATATTGAGCTTCTTTCCCTTCCACTCGCAGGGAAGGAGGGAGAGGTTGATGCTTATCTTGCGCTTGTTCTCATCGGGGTCGAAGTCGGAGACGGTGGTCCCGTCTTCTACGCGGCCCAGCCTGCCGACGGCGCCGCTGCTGAACAGCATCGCCTCCGCCAGCGACGTCTTGCCGGTGCTGCCGTGTCCCACCAGGGCGACGTTGCGGATGTCCTCGGTCTTGAAGTCTTTCATGGGGTAAGCGCTCCTGGGCAAAAGGTGCGGGGTCAATGTTAACCCAT
>DAOUEO010000035.1:0-2126 GCA_034430455.1 Dehalococcoidia bacterium
TCTCAACCGCAACGGCGAGCATCTGTTCGCGCTGAGCGTGGACGAGGCGTCGGCGCTGAGGTTGCAGGCGGCGTTCCTGGAGACGGCCTTGCGGCAGCCCGACGCCGCGGTGTATCTGGGTCTCTGGGACGAGTCGCCGGCGGAGGCGACGCTACGCCTCCGTGCCAGTCTGGCGCCGGAAACGGAGATGGCCAAGAGGCTCCATCTCTTGCCGCTGGGGGAGTGGTACGCGCGCTCCGGGCTCGCCGGCGTGTTCAGTGAGGCGGGGGCCGCGGTGGCGGGCAGTCTGGAGGCGGGCGAGCGCATCTGGTGCACCAGCTTCGCGCGGGGCTTCTTTGGGGGGAGCATCGAGCATCTGATGGAGTACGAACAGGCTTCCTGCGAGATCCTGGAGGGTCGACCGGTCATCGCCTTCTGTATCTATGAACATACCTCCAACCGCCAGCAGTTTCTCAGGGCTTACTCCGACCTTACCAGCTGCCACTCGGGGACCATCTACTTCGACGGTTGGCACGCGCCCTTTCTGTCGCGGAGGATAGCCTAGGCGCGGCGGGGCCTCTCTCGACGGGCTGATGATTCAAGAGGTTAGCTTTCTCTCCAACGGCCTGAGGCTGGAGGGCGTCCTTCACCGGCCCGCCGGCGCCTCCCTCTATGGAGCGGTCGCGGTGTGCCATCCCCATCCCCTCTACGGCGGCGATATGGGCAACTCGGTGGTGGCGGCGATTTGCGAGGGGCTGGCGGCGGAGGGAATGGGGGCGCTGCGGTTCAATTTCCGGGGCGCCGGCGGCAGCGAGGGCTCGTTCGGGGGTGGGGTGGAGGAGCGCGGCGATGTCCGGGCGGCGCTCGACTATCTGGAGGGGGAGCCGGCCGTGGACGGCGGGAGGATCGGGCTGGCGGGCTACTCCTTTGGGGCGCTGGTGGCGCTGGCGGCGGTCGACGAGCGGGTGCGAGGGGTAGCGGCGGTCTCGCCGCCGCTGGCCATGCAGGACTTCTCCGCCTGGGAGTTGCGTTGCCCATCGCTGTTCGTGTTTGGGGGAGAGGACGCCATCGCGCCCGCGGACCGTCTCGCGGATGTGGCCCCGGCCCTGGTGGGTGAGCACCGGGCGGTGGTGGTCCCCGGCGCCGACCATTTCTGGTCGGGGCGGGGGGAGGCCCTGGTGAGGGAGGTGGTCGCGTTCTTCGGGGGGCTCCTGGCTCCCGGGGAAGAGGGGCGCGCCGACTGACGGCGGCATGGTTGCGGTGATCATTTTCCCTGTCCACGCGCCTATTTCGTAATTGAGCGCCTTACTTTCCGTAATAATTTCCATCGGTGGCGCGTTTTACTACTTGAAATGCTCTGTCGGGCGTGGTAAGTTTTACGTAAAGTTTGCTTATGTCGACAGCGCTGGTGGCGGGAACTCCAAGCGCTACGTTATCCAGAGGTCAGTCATCCGAATCCGACGTGGGTCGGCTATTGCCGTTTGGCCGCTGGGCTTGGTCGGGGTAGTAGACCCTGACGCAGCCCACAGGGAGGAAGAGCCATCAGAGGGAAGGGCACGGCTGACAGGCGATTCCCCGGAGGGGCCGCGCTATTGAGCCGCGGGGCGCGCCGCATCATCAGCGGCTTGGCCCTGGGGATTGTGCTGCCCACGGCCATTGCCGTCTTCGCGTTTGCGATCGCGAGAGAGGGCGGGCTGTCGGCGGCGGTGCTGGACACGGGGTTCCTCAACCCTTCGGCGAATGCGGCGGACAGCGGCGGCGATGGCAACGGATTCGAATCCAACCCCCAGAATGCCTATGCCGATGACTCGAGCTATGCCAGCAACATCAACGGCGCCGGCGACAGGCACCGCTACTACAACTACAACGTCAACGTGCCGGCGGGCGCCACCATAAACGGGATCGAGGTGCGGCTGGACTGGTGGCTGAGCTCTACCTATGACACCAACAGCATGAGTGTAGAGCTGTCGTGGGACGGCGGGACGAGCTGGACGAGCGCCAAGTCAGACACCCAGGAGTCGACCAGTCAGCATACGGCGGTGCTCGGCAACTCCACGGATATCTGGGGTCATACCTGGACGACCACCGAGCTGAGCAACACGAACTTCCGGGTTAGGGTCACCTGCACATGCTCCGGCAGCTTCTGC
>DAOUEO010000036.1:0-6854 GCA_034430455.1 Dehalococcoidia bacterium
CGAAGCGCTCTGGCTGAGTGGAAGAGACGAAGTAGCGGCGCACCTTCTTACCTTGCGCGATCGTGATCTCCACGCCGCGCGGCACGCCGGGCACACTGTAGGCGCGCCGCCCTCCCGTCGAGAAGCGGATCCCCCAGCCGCCGTAGGGCAGCCAGTTGTACCGCTTCACCTCGCAGGACTGGATCGACGCCAGCGGCAGCGACTTGCGGAGGATCCCGAACCCGAACTCCACCCTCTCGTCCGTCACCGCGATCCGCAGCCGCCGGAAGATACCCATGGCCAGCACCAGCGCCGCCAGCGCTACCAGCATCGACGGGTAGTAGATCGCGGCCCATGTCCAGCTCTCGGCGCCGTCCAGGAGAGGGGCGACCATCCCGACGATCACGCCGCCGATCCCGACGAGCAGGATCACCCAGAACCACGGGGGCATGGGAACGCTCTCGCTGAACCTGCACGGTCGCACCTCGCTGCTCATGGGGCTCCTCCTCGACAACGATGGTACAGCCTGCGGAGTGTATGTCAATATGGCGCTCTCTCCCCACCGGTCGGACGCGCCCACCGCTCTGTGCTATCATGAGAGGTGTCAGGCAACGAGGCCGGTGCCAGCTATGGACAGGGAACGCTTTCAAGTACTCGTAGAGCAGGCGCTCATCGCCCTCCCCGAGCAGTTCCGCGAGAAGCTGTCCAACATCGACGTGCAGGCGGAGGACTACCCCAGCCCCGATGACCTCCGCGCCGCGCGCGCCGGGCGGGGCCAGACGCTGCTGGGCCTCTATCGGGGCGTCCCCCTGACCCGCCGCGGCCTCGGCTACAATATGGTGCCCCCTGACCGTATCATCATCTTCCAGCGTCCCATCGAGCGGGTCTCCCGCAGCGATGAGGAGATCGTGGAGCGGGTGGGCCACGTCGTCCGCCACGAGATCGCCCATCACTTCGGCATCGACGACGAGAGCCTGCGCCGCATGGGGGCCTACTAGCAATGAGCGTCTGGGACGACGAGGAGAACGACGAGCTCGACGGCGGCGAAGGCGAGGGCCGCTGGGAGCTCGACCCCACCGACCCCGATCATCCCGACTTCGATCTGTCGGAGGCCACCGGCTACTCCGACTACGAGCGGCGACGGGGCCTCTTTCCCCCGCCGCAATGGCTTATCCTGCTGGTGAGCATCATCGTTGTGCTTTCGCTCCTCGCGCCCTTCTGCGCCCGCATCCTCCGCTGACCGCCATCGACCGCGCCTCGCCAACGCTTCCCTGCCCTGAAGGGGCGTACAACGTTGACGCTAGCGGAGAGGGGGTGCTAGGATTGTGCAGAAATGCGCAATCTGCCTGAACGCGAAGGCGCGGTTGGAGGCTCCCATGAATCCCTCTATCCCGGAAGTCGTCATCGATAGATTGCCCGTTTACGCCCGTACGCTGGCCCACTTGGAGAGCAGCGGCCGCCAGGTCGTCAGCTCGCAGGAGCTGGGGGTTGAGCTGGGGGTGACGCCCGCTCAGATCCGCAAGGACCTAAGCTACTTCGGTCGCTTTGGCAAGCAGGGTCGGGGCTACAACGTGCAGCGTCTGGCCGCGGAGCTGAAGTCCATCCTGGGGTTGGACCGGGAGTGGACGATGGCTCTCGTGGGGGTGGGCAACCTGGGACGGGCCATCCTGAGCTATCGCGGCTTTGCTCCCCAGGGTTTCCGCACCGTATCCGCCTTCGACTCAGACCACCGCACCATCGGCAAGACCTACGGCGGCGTTCTGGTGCAGGATGTCCAAGAGCTTCGGAAGGCTCTCCGGGAGAGGCCGGCGGAGATCGGCATCGTCGCCGTGCCGGCGCCCGCCGCCCAGGGGGTCGTCAACGCCCTGGTAGAATCCGGCGTTAAGGCGATACTGAACTACGCCCCTATCTCCACCCGCGTGCCGCCCGGCATACGCCTGCGGGACATCGAGCCCGTCCTGGCTCTCCAGAGCATGACCTACTACTTGAAGCAGGCGGTCGGTCCCGCGAAGACGACCCCCTAGAGGCTGGCGACCAGCGATTCTTCCTCCGTGGGAAGGCTCCGCTTGATCACTTCCAGGTGCTCTAGGGCGATCCCCGCCCCGACGGCGGTGCAGTTCAGCGGGTTCTCGGCGATGTGGCAGGGAACGCCGGTCTCCTGGGTCAAGAGCGCGTCGACACCACGGAGCAGGGCGCCGCCGCCCGTCAGGACGATCCCCCGGTCGATCACGTCCGAGGCGAGCTCGGGAGGCGTGTGCTCCAGGACCGAACGCACCGCCTGGATGATGCTGGCCAGACAGTCCTGGAGGGCCTGGCTGATCTCGTGAGAGGTGATGATGATCGTCTTGGGGAGGCCGCTGATCTGGTCGCGGCCGCGGACCTCCATCGTCAGCTCTTCCTCCAGGGGCAAGGCGCTGCCGATGGCGACCTTGACCTCCTCGGCGGTCCGGTCGCCGATGATGAGGTTGTGGCGACGCTTGATATAGGCAGCAATGGCGTCGTCCATCCGGTCGCCCGCTACCCGGACCGACTCGCTGACCACGATCCCGTACATCGAGATCACCGCCGCCTCCGCGCGGCCGCCGCCGATGTCCACTATCATGTTGCCGCTCGCCGAACCGACGGGAACGCCCGCCCCGATCGCCGCCGCCAGGGGCTCTGGCACCAGCTGGGCGGGGCGGCGGGCCCCCGCCTGCTCCGCGGCGTCGCGGACGGCCCGCTGCTCGACGCTCGTCACTCCCGCCGGGATGCAGACCATCACCTCGGGCTTGATGAGATTGAGCCGCCCCAGCGCCCGGCCGATGAAGTAGCGCAGCATCGCCTCGGTGATCAGATAGTCGGCGATGACGCCGTCACGCATCGGCCGGATCACGGATATGCTGGTCGGCGTGCGGCCGAGCATCGTGCGCGCGTCGTTGCCCACGGCGACGACGGTGTTGTCCCGGCTGGCCAGCGCCACCACGGACGGCTCATTGACAACGATCCCCTTGCCCTTGAGGTAAACAAGCACGTTGGCCGTGCCCAGGTCTATGCCCAGTCTCTTCGTCAGCATTGTCTTCTCCAAGCCCGGGTTATCGCCGCCGGTTGTCGGCGCGGGAGGGCTCAGACCCGCTCCATGACAGCTCCCAACGACCGTAGCTTCTGATCCAGGGCCTCATAGCCCCTGTCGAGATGGTAAATGTCGCTGATCCGGCTCCTCCCCTTGGCGGCGAGGGCCGCCAGCACGAGGGCGGCGCCCGCCCGCAGGTCGACGGCGCGGACGCTGGCGCCGATCAGAGGGGTGGGGCCGGTGATAATGGCGGTGGTGCCGGAGTTGGTCATCTCCGCCCCCAGCTTCCGCAGCTCGCCGACATAGAGCAGGCGGTTGTCGAAGACCCGCTCATATATCGAGCTCACACCGCTCGCCTGGGTGAGGAGGGCGGCGAGGGGGGCCTGGAGGTCGGTGGCGAGGCCGGGATAGGGCACCGCCTGCGCGTTGATCGCCTTCAAATCCCCCTTCCGGCGCACCCGCAGGTTGCCGTTCTTCTCCTCCATCTCCACCCCCACCTCCCGCAGCTTCCAGAGAAGGGCGTCGAGCTGCCGCGGCACCCCGTCGACTACCTCCACCTCCCCCCGCGTGATGGCGGCGGCGATGGCGAGGGTGCCGGCCTCGATGCGGTCGGGGATGATGCGATAGGTGATGCCATGCAGCTCGCCCACGCCGTCGATCTCGATAGTCTGGGTGCCGGCGCCGGCGATGCGGGCACCCATCTCGTTGAGCATCTGCGCCAGGCAGGCTATCTCCGGCTCCGAGGCGGCGTTCACCAGTGTGGTGTGGCCCTTGGCGAGAGTCGCGGCGAGCATCAGATTCTGGGTGCCGATGACGCTTGGATAGTCGAGGAAGATGCGATTGCCACGGAGCCCTTTGGCCCGCGCGATGTACTTCTCGCCGTCGCGGCTGACGTCGGCGCCCAGCATCTGGAATCCCACGAGGTGGACATCCAGCGGCCGCAGCCCGATTATGTCCCCGCCGGGCGGGCAACAGGCCGCCTCGCCGAAGCGGGCGAGGAGCGGCCCCATCACCAGGAAGCTGCCCCGAAGGTGGGTGGCCAGCTCGCTGGGAGCGGCCAGGGTGTGGATCTGAGAGGCGTTGATGCGGAGCGAGGAGGGCGAGGTGTGCTCGACGGTGGCGCCCAGGGCGCGCAGGATCTCCACCATGAAGCGCACGTCGCCTATCGCGGGGACGTTCTCCAGGTAGCAGTCCTCGGGGGTGAGAAGGGTGGCCGCCATGGCGTGGACCGTAGCGTTCTTGTTGCCGCTCGTCCGCACCCGGCCCTTCAGGCGGTGCCCTCCTTCGATAACGAAACTATCTCCGGCCACAGTCGCTCCCAACTCAGCCATTTGTTCATAAACTACCATCATGGGGACAGGACTTCAAGCCGCGCCCCGTTTTGGGCATGGAGCCCGAGGCTCTCGGTCAGAATACCCGTGGGACAGCGGGAACGGGGATCAGCGGCCGGTGGGATCCTGCCCGCCGCGCTTGCGACGGCTCTCCGCCACCTTCAGGCGGACGAGGGAGCGGCGAAGGGCGGCCTCGACGCGGGCGAGGTCGACGGCGGCCTCACGGGAGACGAGCCGCTGTTCGGCGCGGCGGCGGGCCTCCTCGGCGCGGGCGAGGTCGATCTCATCCGCCCTCTCGGCGGCCTCGGCGAGGATGACCACCTCGTTGTCGTGCACCTCCAGGAAGCCGCCGGTGACCACCATCCTCGTCTCCTCGGCCCCCTTGCGGAGGCGGAGCTCGCCGGGCGCGAGGGCGGTCATGAAGGGGGCGTGCGAGGGCAGGACGCCCAGCTCGCCCATTATCCCTGGCGCCACGACAATGTCTATTTCCGTGTCGGAGTAGACGACGCGCTCGGCGGTGATTACGTCAACACTCAGCTTCGCCATCCCCTTGTCCTCTACTCGCGGGCCGCGGCGGCCAGCTTCTCCGCCGCCTCGCGCGCCTCCTCGATGGCGCCCACCATCCAGAACGCCTGCTCCGGCAGGTCGTCGTGCTTGCCGTCCAGGATCTCGCGGAAGCCGCGCACGGTCTCTCTCACCGGCACGTAGCGGCCGGGCCGGCCGGTGAACACCTCGGCGACGAACATCGGTTGGGAGAGGAAGCGCTGGATCTTGCGCGCCCGCTGCACCGCCAGCTTGTCCTCCTCCGAGAGCTCCTCCATGCCCAGGATGGCGATGATGTCCTGGAGGTCCTTGTAGCGCTGGAGGACCTGCTGCACGTCTCTCGCCACCTTGTAGTGCTTCTCACCCACGACGTTGGGGTCGAGGATGCGCGAGAACGAGGTCAGGGGGTCGACGGCCGGATAGAGCCCCTGCTCCGCGATCGAGCGCTCCAGGGCGATAACGGCGTCGAGGTGGCCGAAGGTGGTGGCGACGCCGGGGTCGGTGTAGTCGTCGGCGGGGACGTAGATCGCCTGGAACGAGGTGATCGACCCCTTGTGCGTCGAGGTGATCCGCTCCTCCAGGTCGCCGATCTCGGTGGAGAGGGTCGGCTGGTAGCCCACGGCCGAGGGCATCCGCCCCAGCAAAGCCGACACCTCCATCCCCGCCAGGGTGTAGCGGTAGATGTTGTCGATGAAGAGGAGGACGTCCTGCCCCTCTTCGTCGCGGAAGTACTCCGCCATCGTGAGGCCGGTGAACCCGACCCGCAGGCGCACGCCGGGCGGCTCGTTCATCTGGCCGAAGACCATGACGAGCTTGTCGATGACCCCGGCCGCCTTCATCTCGTTCCAGAGGTCGTTCCCCTCACGGGAGCGCTCGCCCACGCCGGCGAAGACCGACGTGCCGCCGTGCTCGGTGGCGATGTTGCGGATCAGCTCCAGGATGACGAGCGTCTTGCCCACTCCCGCGCCGCCGTAAGCCCCGATCTTGCCGCCCTTGGTGAAAGGGGTAATGAGGTCGATGACCTTCATCCCCGTCTCCAGTATCTGCGTGGTGGTCGACTGCTCTTCGAAGCTGGGAGGCGGCCGGTGGATGGGGCGCCGCTCCTTGGCCTCCACATCGCCCAGGTTGTCGATCGCCTCGCCCACGATGTTGAACAGACGGCCGAGCGTGGGAGGACCCACGGGCACGCTGATAGCCTGTCCCATGTCGACCGCTTCGGCGCCGCGCCCCAGGCCGTCGGTGGAGCCCATGGCCAGGCAGCGCACCCAGTTGTTGCCCAAATGCTGCTCCACCTCGGCCACGAGCTTGCCCCCACCCATCTCGATCTCTACGGCGTTGTAGATGGCGGGAAGCTCCTCCGGTGGGAACTCCACGTCCACAACCGTGCCGATTATCTGCACAACCTTCCCCTTAGCCATAGAAACCTCCGTCCTATCCGGTGGATCTGAGAGCCTCGGCGCCGCCGGCGATGTCGAGCAGCTCCTTGGTAATCGAGTCCTGGCGCGCCTTGTTATAGGTGAGGGTAAGGTCCTCCACCATGTCATTGGCGGCCTCGGTGGCGCTGCGCATGGCGACCATCCGCGCCGACTGCTCACTGGCGCTCTTCTCCAGGATCGCCTCGTAGACCTGCCTCTGAACGTACCGCGGCAGGAGCACCGCGAAGAGCTCCCCCGGCGACGGCTCATAGATGTACTGCAACGACCCGGCGGTCTCCTCTCTGGGCACCTCGATGGGGAGGATCTGGCGCACCTCCGGCTGCTGCATCATGGTGTTCACGAAGAGAGGGAAGATCAGATAGACGCCGTCCACGCCTCCGCTCGTGTACTCATCCATGAGCAGCCGGGCTATGGGCCGGATGTCGTCGAAGGAGGGGTAGTCCTCCAGGTTGACGAACTCCGCCATCAGGGGGATGCCGGCGTGGAGGAGGAAGTCACGGCTCTTGCGGCCGACGG
>DAOUEO010000037.1:0-5805 GCA_034430455.1 Dehalococcoidia bacterium
TCGCCCGCGACAAGACGGGCCGCGGCCAGCACATCGACATCGCCATGTCCGACGGCGTCCTCTACCTCCTCACCCTCGCCGTCACCCAGCATCTCGCCGGCGGCGTCGTGCCCCGTCCCGGCGAGACAGTGCTCAACGGCGGCGCCCCCTTCTACAACGTCTACCAGACGAAGGACGGGCGCTGGCTGAGCATCGGCAGCCTGGAGCCCCACTTCTACGCCAACCTCTGCCGCGCCCTGGGGCGGGACGACCTCATACCTCTGCAAAACGATGCCGCCCGCTGGAGCGAGATATTCGACTGCTTCCGCGCCGAGTTCCGGAAGAAGACCCGCGACGAGTGGTTCGAGATCCTCAGGGAGATAGACATCTGCGTGGCGCCGGTGTACGACCTCGACGAGGCCCTGAACGACCGTCACAACCGGCACCGGGGCATGGTCATAGAAATGAACCACCCGACGCTGGGGAGTGTGCGTCAGGTGGGCATTGGTACAAAGCTGCTAGGCACGCCTGGCGCCGTGCGCTCACTGGCGCCGCGGCCCGGCGAGCATACCGAGCAAGTTCTTACCGATCTTGGCTATAGCTCCGAAGTCATAACGCGTCTCAGGAAGGCGGGCACCGCGCCCTAGCCAAAGGAATAACCGCGGGGTGCATCAGGTGCCACCCGCAACTTGCCTGCGCCTCTGTGCTCCGCCTCCGCCGGCGCGCCGACGACTATCCGAAACCGTTCCCGAACAAGAAGATGCCCGGCGAGTAGATGTTGACGGAGATCCCTCCGCTGAACGAGTACGAGAAGTCGCCGGCCAGGATCGTCAGGACGATCGCCCACACTGCGAAACCGGCCAAGTTGGCGACCATCACCTGGGCCGGTTGGGCGTTCGTCGTCACCAGTATCGCCAGCGTGGTCAGGCCGTAGAACATCACCACCGAAGCCAGCGCGATGGCGAAACTGATCTCGGGAATAAACATCAAGAGGCTCAGGCCGAGTGGCGCCGCTGCCATCCCCATCGTCCGCACGAGCTGCTGGACATCGGCTTGGGCCTTGAACACCTGCGTCAGGATCGCGTAGACGATGAACACCCAGGCTATCCAGAGAATAACCGAGAAGACGGTCCCCAGGATTGCCGACTTGATCAAGACATCGCCTGATCCGGCATCGACGTCTGCGGCGATTATCCAGTACAGCCAGCCGCCCAGTCCGGCCAGAAAGGTTGCGACCACGGCCACCACCAGCGACGGTATGGTGGCGCTGGCGTCCAGCCTCACCTCCTCAAATACGCTGGTATCCAGTTTCGCCAGCCGCATCAGCCGTGCGGTCAACGTTTGGTAGTTAAATTCCTGAACGCTCAACTCATCCTCCTTGGTTGAGACATTTGCCCCCGCTTCGGGGTACCTGCCGGTCTCCTTCCCCTTGGACAGTGTTTATCGAGACTCCTTCTCTTGGCCTAACCTCCTTCCGCTATTCCTTGCGGCGTATTCTATCACCTTTTGAGGGCTTTGTGACCAGGCAATAAGCCTAAATCGCGTGATCAGGAGATCATTTTTTCAAGAAAGAGGGCGCTTCTTGGGCATACCTGCCTTGCGGGGGTAGCGGTCGGGCGTACTTCCTGTCTTCTGCACCACCACCAGCGTCTGGCGGTGGACGGCGTCCGGCACCTTCAGCGGCCTCTCCCAGAGCACCTTCCCGCCCAGGATCGACAGCGCCGGCCCGGCCGCCGCCACCTCCGCCCGCGCCCTGCCCCCCTTGGGTGTGGCGAGACTGCCGCCCAATCGCAGCAGCGGCAGCGCCAGCTCCAGCAGGACCCTGAGAGGCGCCACCGCCCGCGCGACCACCAGGTCAAACCTCTCCCGGTATCCCTCCTGCCGGCCCAGCTCCTCCGCCCGGCTCGTGATGACCTCTACTCCCTCCAGCTCCAGCGACCCCACTACCTCCCGCAGGAAGTCGCCCTTCCTCTTGCTCGACTCCAGCAACGTCAGCGCAAGATTGGGCAGCAGGAGCTTGATCGGCAGGCCGGGGAACCCCCCTCCCGCGCCCAGGTCCAGCACCGACAGCGCGCTCGATCCGTCCAGCAGACCCCCCTCAAGCAGCGCCGCCGCCAGCGCCAGCGATTCCAGGAAGTGGCGTTGCTGGACCTGCTCGTAGCCCGCGACGGCCGTGACGCCCGCCCGCCTGCCGCCCGAGGAGAGGAGGAGATAGTAGCGCTCGAACAGCTCGAGCTGGCGAGTGGTCAGACTCAGACCGAGTTCGGCGGCACCGCGCGAGAGAACATTAAGCATGGCGCCTTCCCCTGCTTGGAGGTGGCCCGATTATAGCACCGGCCTTCGCGCCGCGACATAAGGAGAGCAATTGACATCCCCCATCTTATCCCCCTACAATCAGATTCGAGAAAGGGGAGTGATGAGCGCTTCGGAGGCAAACCCTATCCTGCGGGAAGCAGCTTCCATCTATCTCGCCGGCCTCCCTCCTGAGGAGCGACAGGAGGAGCAAGCCGAGGTGCACAAGTTCGTCCGCTGGTACGGGGCGGACCGCAGCCTGGGAGAGCTCACGGGCCACGACGTATCGGGCTACGCCGACAGCCTGGGCGTTACCCTTACCGACGCCGCCGCCCGGCTGGGGCCGGTGCGCGCCTTCCTCGCCTTCGCCAAGAAGAAGGGCTTCACCGCCACCAACATGGGTGCTCACCTGCGCCTCCCCAAGGTCGCCAAGACGGTCAAGTCCCGGCGCGCCCGGAAGGAGGAAGCCCCGATCTCCCTCACCCGCGAAGGGATGATCGCCCTCGAGGCGGAGCTGGAGGAGCTGCGCGCCCGCCGGCCTCATATGGCCGCCGAGCTGCGCCGCGCCATGGCCGACAAAGACTTCCGCGAGAACGCCCCTCTCGACGCCGCCCGTGAGGAGCAGGCCCATCTGGAGTCGCAGATCAGAGAGCTCGAGGCGACCTTGCGCCGGGCGGTGGTGATGGGGGAGGAGAGGATACCGAAGTTGGTGATCGGCCTGGGCAGCACCGTGCTCCTGCGCAATCTCAAGTCGGGCGCGGAGTTCAAGTACATGCTCGTCAGCCCCCGCGAGGTGAACCCCGGCCAGGGCAAGATCTCCATAGCGTCGCCGGTGGGAAGGGCGCTGATCAAGAAGCGGGAAGGCGAGGAGGTCGAGGTCAAGGCGCCCGCGGGAGCCATTCGGCTCCGCGTCGAGAAGATACAGGCCTAGCCCATCTCGCCGGCCTTGACGGAGCTACAGCGGCTCCTCATTCCCGCCCCTGAAGTTAACCCACCCGTAACACTGGATGGCTAGAGATTGTTGGACTCGTTCACATATGTTGGTGACATCTGTCTGCGTCCTGCCCCCCAGTGCGATCGCGCCCTGATCTCAGCAGGCGTGGCCACGTCCGCCAAGAGAAGGGGGAGTGCAGAGGGGGAATCCCCCTCTGCCGGGGGTCTGGGGGTGTCCCCCAGGACTCCAAACCTTCCTAGGGCGGGAGGGGGGGAAGAATGGCGTTCATGTTGCCGCGAGGACGTCGACACTGCCCATTGCGCACAACATTGCCCGCCACGATGTCCTGCAACCAAACACGGATCACGAAGCGCGGGACTGGACGACCAGGGACCATTAGCGTTATCCGACAAGTAGTGATACAATTCACATTTGTAATGGACTGAGGCAGAGGAGGGCGAGATGGCCAGAGCGATGGAGCACGAGTTCATACCCGGCCTGGCGGGGGTCCCCGTCACGCGGTCCTCGATAAGCGACATCGACGGCCAGCGGGGGATCCTCAAGCTCAGAGGCTACGCTATCGAGGAGCTTGCCGAGAAGAGCACCTACGAGGAGACGGCCTACCTCATCCTCGAGGGAGGGCTTCCCAACGCGCGCCAGCTCAAGAGGTTCGAGGCGGAGCTGATCGGCCACCGCGCGGTCGATACTGCCATCCTGGACATGCTGAAGCTCTGTCCCAGGACAGCCCACCCTATGGCCGCCCTCCAGACGGGTGTCGCCGGCATGGGCCTCTTCTACCCCCGCAGGGTCGACGACGAGGAGCTGAACAACGACGCCTGCTGCCGGCTCATCGCCCAGTTCCCGACCCTCGTGGCCGCCTTCCACAACATACGGCAGGGGAAGGAGCCGATCGCGCCGCGCCCTGACCTGGGACACGCCGCCAACTTCCTCTACATGCTGACCGGCGAGGTGCCGGAGCCGCTCGCCGAGAGGACCTTCGACGTCTCCCTGATCCTGCACGTCGAGCACACCATCAACGCCTCCACCTTCACCGCCATGGTCACCAGCTCCACCCTGGCCGACCCCTACGGCACCATCGCCGCCGCCGTCGCCTCGCTCGGCGGGCCCCTCCACGGCGGCGCCAACGAGCGCGTGCTGCGAATGCTCAAGGAGATAGGCTCGCCTGAGAACGCGGAGGCCGCCATCGACCGCAGGATCGCCGAGAAAGAGGTCATCTTCGGCATGGGCCACCGCGAGTACAAGACCATGGACCCCCGCGCCCCCATTCTCAAGAGCCTGATCCAGCCGCTCATGGAGAAGTTCGGCTCCACCCCCCTGTACGACGTCGCCGTCGAGGTCGAGAGGGTCGCCGTCAACCGGCTCAGCGAGCGCGGCATCTGGCCCAACGTCGACTTCTACTCCGGCATCGTCTACGACCGCATGGGCATCCCGACGGATCTGTTCACGCCCGTCTTCGCCGTCTCCCGTATCGCCGGCTGGATGGCCCACTGGAGCGAGCAGCTTGCCCACAACCGCCTCTTCCGGCCCACCCAGATCTACGAGGGCCACGACAGCCGCGAGTACGTGCCCATAGAGCAGCGCGGCTAGCGGAGAGGCCGTAGGCACCCGACCATCAACGTGTGATGAACACCCGTCCCGGGGGAGTTCAGAGGGGGCAAGCCCCCTCTGACGGGGGTTCCAGGGGGTGTCCCCCTGGATTCTTGAAAACACTTCTCGGGCGGGCGGGTGGGAAGAAGAACGTTGATGTTCCGCGAAGCGGCAGCGGCCACCCACCCGGCCCGACGCCTCCCCCTGCGCCATTCCTTGACCCGCCCTTGAGGGAAGGGGATAATCTCAGCCAAAGGAGCCCTCTCCCGTCAGGCAAGACATGCGCAACCTACGCGTCGGCCTCGCCCAGATCAACGTCACCGTCGGCGACCTCAAGGGCAACGTCGTCCTGATACTCGACGCCGTGGCGCAGGCCCGCGCCCAGGGCGTCGACCTCGTCGCCTTCCCCGAGCTCGCGATCACCGGCTACCCGCCCGAAGACCTCCTCCTGCGGCCCCAGTTCGTCCGCGACAACCTGGACGCCCTCGACAGCGTAGTCAAGGGCAGCGCCGGCGTCACCCTCGTCGTCGGCTTCGTCGACGCCGACGAGGACATCTACAACGCCGCCGCCGTCATCCACGACGGCCGCCTCGTCGACGTCTACCGCAAGCAGTATCTACCTAACTACGGCGTCTTCGACGAGGACCGCTACTTCGCGCCGGGCAGCGCCTGCTCCGTCTACGAAGTGGCGGGCGTCGACGTCGGCGTCAACATCTGCGAGGACATCTGGTACCCCGAGGGGCCGGCCCAGGCCCAGGCCCTTGCCGGCGCCCAGGTCATCCTCAACATCAGCTCCTCGCCCTTCGACGCCGGAAAGCGCCTCTCCCGCGAGCGCATGCTCTCCACCCGCGCCAGCGACGGCGGCGTCATGCTCTGCTACCTGAACCTCGTGGGCGGCCAGGACGAGTTGGCCTTCGATGGCAACAGCGTTGTCTTCGACCCCGAGGGGAAAGCGCTTGCCCGCGCCCGCTCCTTCGAGGAAGACCTCCTGA
>DAOUEO010000038.1:0-2951 GCA_034430455.1 Dehalococcoidia bacterium
TAATTCTCTGGAATGAGGGGCGGGCGTCGGCGACGCTAACCCCTCTCATATAGAGGTTTCGGCTGCTGCTGCGAGGGGAGCATCGGCCAATGGGCATATTTTGACGTGTAATGGGAGGGGCAGAGCATCGTGGGTGAAATCCCTTAGGGGTACTGAAGAACTCACAGGAGCGGGGGTACAGGGGGCCTGGGGGGTGTCCCCCCAGACTCAGAAAGCTAGGCCGTGAGCCGTCCTTCCGCGGAAGGACGTGCGACGTGGCCGAAGCGCCCGCCTTCCCGGCGGAGGGCCGCCTGCCTGCCCGTAACTCGCATTGCCTGTATAATCTCCTCGAACCCGCCGCTGCGTCTGCGTTGTTGAGTCGGAGGGACAAGAGTACATGGAAGGCACTGACCATTCCGCCCACAGCAAGAACTACCCCCTTCTCCTGACCGGCTTCATGAAAAGGCCGGCGCGCCTGTACCCGGATGAAATCGGGGTGGTGTACAGGAACCCAACCACGCGCGACTACTTCCGGTTCACCTGGCGGGAGTGGTACGAGCGCACCTGCCGTCTGGCGAACGCCCTGCAGGCGCTGGGCGTCAAGCCGGGGAAGCCCGGCGAGCCGGGGGACAGGGTGGCGACCCTCGCCCTCAACCACCACTACCACCTGGAGCTCTACTACGCCGTATCCTGCCTGGGAGCGGTGCTGCACCCCATCAACATGAGGCTTTCCCTCGACCACATCGTCCACACCATCACCCACTCCGAAGACAAGGTCGTGTTCTTCGACGACCTCTTCCTGCCTTTGGTCGAGCGGATATACGACCGCATCAAGGACACCGTGGAGAAGTTCGTCTACATCTCGGACAAGCCGGACAGGCCGGAGACGAGGATCGAGAACCTGTACACGTACCATGAGCTGGTCGACGGGCAGCCTCCCCAGTTTGAGTGGCCCCTGCTCCATGAGGACACCTACGCCACCCTCTGCTACACCACGGGCACGACGGGGCTGCCCAAGGGCGTCATGTTCACCCACAGGGCTCTCTACCTGATGACCCTGCACGTCATGACGCTCGGGGTCATCAACAACGACCCGGAGTACGAACGTCTGGGGGAGTCCGGCGCAGCTCTCCTCAATATCCCCCTGTTCCACATCCACGCCTGGGGTGCCCCCTACATGGCGGTCTTCACGAGCACCAAGCTGGTCCTGCCCGGCGTGTTCACGGTTGACGGGTTCTGCGAGCTTGTCCAGACCGAGAAGGTGGCCACCACCATGATGGTTCCCACCATGCTCGCCATGATCATCGAGTATCCGGACCTGGACAAGTACGACCTGACCAGCCTCAAGGCGTGCTCCGTGGGCGGCGCCGCTCTGCCCCTGGGGCTGAAAGCGAAGGCCGAGAAGCTGGTCCCCGGCTTCAGAGCCGCCTCCGGCTACGGCATGACAGAGACCGCTCCCATCACCATAACCGCCTTCATAAAGAAGACCCACGCCCACCTTCCCAATGAGCAACTGGAAGAGCTCCGGGTCAAGACCGGACTGCCCGTGCCCGGCGTCGAGGTGCAGGTTGTCGACGAGAGCATGAATCCGGTTCCCCAGGATGACGAGACCATCGGCGAGCTCGTCTTCCGAGGCCCCTGGATCATGGAGGAGTACTACAAGGACCCGGAGAGGACCGCCGAGGTCTGGCGGGATGGGTGGTTCCACTCCGGCGACGTGGCCAGGGTCGACAAGGATGGGCTCATAACCATCGTCGACCGGCTGTCGGACATCATCCGCAGCGGCGCCGAAATGGTGCCCACCGTAATGCTCGAGAACACCGCCGGCACCGCGGACTTCATCCTCGAAGCTGCCTTCGTCGGCGTCCCCGATGACAAGTGGGGGCAGAGACCGATGGCCCTGGTCACGCTCGTGCCCGGAGCAACGGAGACCGAGGATGACGTTCTCAAGTATCTCCAGACCGAGGGCGTGGACAGGGGCCGCATCACCAAGTGGATGCTGCCCGACTTCATCCTGATCACCAGCGATATCCCCAAGACCAGCGTGGGCAAGTTCGACAAGCTGGCCATCAGCGAACGCCTGGGCGACTTCCTGGCGAAGGCCAAGAGGATGGGCTGAGAGACAGCCGTCTTGCCGGCGAGCCCGCGTTGTTACATTTTCGCAACGACTTCTCCTATGCGCCGCCTGTAGGCTGGTGTTCGTAGGCCCCATCGATGCGTGGACTCCGTCCGCGCACCCCACAGCGGAAACGCCATACCTGGGGCCCCGAGGGCAATAGCAACGAGGTGTACCGGCAATGAATGAAACGACTAACGAGTACGACGATCTCCTGGACGATACACAACATCGCTGGCGCAACCGTTTCATCATGCTCGGGGTGCTGTTGGCGCTGGTCGTCGCAGGCATCTACGCGCTGTGGACGACAGTTCTGAGCGGTGAGGGCTCATCGGAAGCGATGACCCAGACGGCCACGGTGCAACGAGGGGCCATCGTCAAGTCGGTCAGCACCAGCGGCACCGCCGTCGCCCAGTCAACGTCGAACCTCTCCTTCGGCCAGTCGGGGGAAGTGACCGCCGTCAACGTCACCGTCGGGCAGGCGGTCAAGCAGGGCGACGTGCTCGCCGAGGTAGAGTTCGACACACTCCAGGACTCGCTTACCAAGGCGCAGGTGAATCTCTCCTCAGCCCAGACCAAGCTCAACCAACTGCTGGAAGGCAGCACGACGGCCGAGCTCGCCTCCGCCGACCAGAGCGCAATACAGGCGCAGGCGAGCTACGAAAAAGCCCAGACGACTCTGGAAGACCTGCTGGATGGGCCCAGCAGCGAAGAGTGGGACTCGGCGCGGCAGGCCGTGCTCTCCGCCGAGTCGCAGCTCGCCAAAGCGCAGTCCTCCCGCGCGGACCTGGACTCGACATGGGAGGACCAGGTCACCGCCGCAGAGAAGGCGGTGGACAAGGCGGAGACGGCGCTG
>DAOUEO010000039.1:0-2785 GCA_034430455.1 Dehalococcoidia bacterium
GCCATAGGCACGGAATCGGCGGAGGCCATAGTGTTCGAGATTTGATTCCAATGGGTCATCATGGCTCCTTTGGGCCTGCCGGTGGTGCCGGAGGTGTAGACGATGGCCGCCAGGTCGTCGCGGGCTATCTCAACGGGCGCCAGCTCCGGCGAGTGCTCCATAAGCCTGGCGTAGGCGGTGGCCCCGGGCCTCTCCCCTTCCAGGCAGATTACTTCCCGCAAGGCGGGACAGTCGCCGCGGATGGCGTTGATCGTATCGAGGAGGGCCTCCGTCGTTATCAACGCTACGGCGCCGGAGTCGCTCAGGACGTGCCTCACCTCGTCGCCCTTGAACATGGCGTTGATGGGGCCGAAGACGGCGCCCAGCTTCACGATGCCGAACCAGACGTAGTAGTAGTCGGGGCAGTTGGGGAGATAGACAGAGACGACGTCCCCCTTCTTGACGCCCAGCTCCTTCAGCCCGTTGGCCACGCGGTTGACCCGCTCGTTGAGCTGACGATAGGTGATCTCCTCGTCGCACCAGAAGACGCAGGTCTCGTCGGCGCGCTCCTCCTGGTGCAACTCGATGAGCTCTCTCAGGTTCTCAGGGACTTTGACCGCCATGATGCCCTCCTATTCGCTGCGCCCTGGACGCCCATTGTCTGCCCAGTGTATCAACTCTCCACCAGCCCCGTCCACGTTGAATCTGCGCTTCCGGCGCCTCTCGCCCCATTCGGCGCGGTCTGCTAGACTTTCCGAACCTGGATCAACCATGCGCCACTGGTTTCCCTGCCGGCTGCTGCTTGGGAGCAAGCAATGCCCGACCTGCTGAAGGCCGCGAAACTGGGCATCGTCCAGGGGCTGACGGAGTTCTTGCCGGTCTCCTCGACCGGACACCTCGTGCTCCTGGAAAAGGGGATGGACGTATCCCAAGACAGGTTCGGGCTCAGCTTCGACGCGGCCATTCACCTGGGGACACTACTCTCCATCCTGATCTACTTCTGGGGAACGGTGGTACGGCTGCTGACGGCGTGGGTGGGGAGCATCCGCGCCCGACGGTGGGACATAGACACGGATTCCCGCCTGGCCTGGCTGATAATCATCGGCACGGTGCCCGCGGCCGTGATCGGCTTTCTCTTCGAGAGCACGGTGGAGGAGAAGCTGCGCAATCCCGCTCTCGTGGCAGCGATGCTGATCCTGTTCAGCGGGGCGCTGGTGCTGGCGGAGCTGCTGGGAAAACGGAGGCTTCAGGCGTCGCAACTGGGGATGCCGGCGGCGCTGTTCATCGGGCTGGCGCAGGCGGTCGCCCTGATACCGGGCGTCTCGCGCTCCGGCATCACCATCTCGGCGGGGCTGCTGGTGAAGCTGGAGCGGCAGCAGGCCGCCGTATTCGTCTTCCTGCTCTCCGCCCCCATCGTGGCCGGCGCCGGACTAAGGAAGGTCTACGACGTCGTGGGGGAGGCGCGGGACGGCGTTCTGGGACGGGAGGACCTGCAGTTCTTCCTGGTGGGGTTCATCCTGGCGGCCGTGGTCGGCTACCTGACGATCCGCTTCTTCCTCGCCTATCTGCGGGAGCACAGCCTCTACCCGTTCGTCGCCTATCGGGTAGCGTTGGGCGCTATCGTCCTCGCCGTCGTCTGGCTGACCTAGCGGTCTCCGGTGGGGCGTCAATGCGACGCCCTGTGCGCGTGGGCAGCGTCGGCGTTGTCGGCGTAACATGAGCGTGATTGCTCCCACCCGCCCGCCCAAGGGTCGTTTTGAGGAATCTGGGGGACACCCCCAGACCCCCGCCAGAGGGGAGAACCCCTCTGGACTCCTCCAGGGCCGCGCAAGGCCGTTCTGTTGATGACTATGAGGTGAGGCCGCCTACTCGTCAGAGATGCCCGCCAGGTGCTTGACCAGCCTCTTCTTCGCCTCCAGGTCGTAGCCGCCGAGGACAGCGATCTCCTCCATGACAGGCGAACCGCCGCCGTGAAGGCCCGCGATCTGACTCACCCCACCCATCCCCGAACATATCATGTCC
This sequence comes from Dehalococcoidia bacterium, assembly GCA_034430455.1. GTDB lineage: Bacteria > Chloroflexota > Dehalococcoidia > DSTF01 > JALHUB01 > DAOUEO01. The sequence goes on from DAOUEO010000039.1 coordinate 2,002, forward strand.
CCCAGCGTGCGGAACAGGCGATGCTGGTTTTCGGCGGAGATCGCCGGATTGCGCATCATGTACTTGTTCAGAAGGGGCCCCGTCACCTCGTTGTAGAAGTCCCCTTCCGGAGGCAGGGTGGCGATCAGCCCGCCGCCGACATCGGCCAGTGTCTCGTGCTCATGGTAGATGTTGACCCCGGCATGGCGCCGGCCGACGTTGCAGTAGATAACGTCGGGGACGTAGGTGCCCGAAGGCGCCCGCGTGCCCATCACGCTCCCGGCGACGCCCGCGGCGTAGACCAGCTCGGCGACGGAGATGAGTTCCGCCAGCTTGTGCCTTACGTGCTGCGCGTTGGGGACGCCGTTGTACTCAGCCGCCAGCGCCGTCGCGCCCATGATGATGTCGGAGACGGCGGGCTTGCAGCCGGTGTAGCTGTGGCGGTGGTAGAGCGCGAAGAGCAGGGCAAGCTGGCCGCCGAACTCGCGCTCGCCACAGAGAAAGACCCTCTCCCAGGGAACGAAGACATCGTCGAAGATGGTGAGCGACTCCACGTCGCCGAAGGTAGCGCCCGGCGCCTCCAGCCGCTTACGCGGGCGGTGAGCGACGGGCCGGCAGACGAGGTGAACGCCCTCCCAGTCGCCGGGCACGGCGAAGGCGACCGCCCAATCGCCCTCCTCCTCCGTCAGGAAACGCGTGGGGATAGCGATGATCTCGTCGGCGTAGGGGGCTATGGTGTTGTGGGCCTTGGCGCCCCTCACCACGATGCCGTCCGACTTCCTCTCCACGACGCGGAGGTAGAGGT
>DAOUEO010000040.1:0-1754 GCA_034430455.1 Dehalococcoidia bacterium
CGCCGGCAGGCTGGCCGGCCCGGAGGAGGTAGTGTGATGACCCTGCGCGGTCGCGTGCACAAGTACGGCGCCAACGTCGATACCGACGCGATAATCCCCGCCCGCTATCTGAACGTCAACGACGCCGAGGAGCTGGCCCGGCACTGCATGGAGGACATCGACGCCGAGTTCGTGGGCAGGGTGAAGATGGGCGACGTCATAGTGGCGACGACGAACTTCGGCTGCGGCTCGTCGCGGGAGCACGCGCCCCTCTGCATCAAGGCGGCGGGCGTGAGCTGCGTCGTCGCCAGGAGCTTCGCCCGCATCTTCTATCGCAACTCGATCAACATCGGCCTGCCGATCCTGGAGTGCGACGAGGCGGTGGAGGGCACGGACGCGGGCGACGAGCTGGAGGTGGAGCTGGAGTCGGGGACGATCCGCAACTTGACGAAGGGCACGACCTTCCAGGCGAAGCCCTATCCCGAGTTCATGCTGGAGCTGATGCATGCCGGCGGCCTGGTGGAGTTTACGAAGCGGCGGCTGGCGGGCAAGACCGTATAGCGAGCGGCGGCGTCCCCGTCTGCTCTGGGGGAGTCCAGAGGGGGCAAGCCCCCTCTGGCGGGGGTTCCAGGGGGTGTCCCCCTGGCTCCCAAAACACCCCTAGGGTGGGTGGGTGGGAAGATAAGCGCCCATGTTTCGGCGATGACGCCGACGCACCACTGTGAGCGAGCAGAGGTTGCGCTGATGACGAGAAGACGGGGATGGCAGGTGAGCGGAGCGGTCTTCACCAACTGGCGGGAGTCGGAGCTGCCGTTCCACCGGAAGGTGGGGGCCGTCATCAGGAACAACTGGACAAAGCTGCGGACGCGCCGGGGTTGCTGCGGCCACCCGGGTGAGCCCGGCTGCTGACAGGTCGCGCGAGACGAGCCCCGTGAGGGCTCAGAGGGCGTTTAGCGGAAGGACAAAGGGAAGTGCATCGGATAGCGGTGATACCGGGTGATGGCACGGGGCCGGAGGTCGTGCGCGAAGGGCTGAAGGTGCTGGAAGCGGCCGCCCAGGCGACCGGCTTTCGCTATGAGACGACCACGTACGACTTCGGCGGCGACCGCTACCTGCGGACGGGCGAGGTCCTCCCGGACAGCGCCGTCGACGAGCTGCGCGGCTTCGACGCCGTCTTCCTGGGCGCCATCGGCCACCCCGACGTCGCGCCGGGCATCCTGGAGAAGGGCATCCTCCTCCGCCTGCGCTTCGAGCTCGACCAGTACATCAACCTGCGGCCGGTGAAGCTCTACCCCAACGTCGACTGCCCGCTGAAGGACAAGGGGCCGGAGGACATCGACTTCGTGGTCGTGCGCGAGAACACGGAGGGGCTCTACGGCGGCATGGGCGGCTTCCAGTACAAGGGGACGCCGCAGGAGGTCTCGACCCAGGTGCACCTGACGACGCGCTTCGGCGCCGAGCGGGCCATCCGCTACGCCTTCGATATCGCCCGCAAGCGCAACAAGATGAAGCAACTGCACCTGGTGGGGAAGACCAACGTCCTTACGTTTGTCCACGACACCTGGTGGCGCGCCTTCAACGAGGTGGGCGAGGCCGACTACCCGGACATCAAGCGCGAGTACGCCCATGTCGACGCGACCTGCATGTGGTTCGTCAAGAACCCGGAGTGGTTCGACGTCATCGTCGTCGAGAACATGTTCGGCGACATCATCACCGACCTGGGGGCGATGATCCAGGGCGGCATGGGGGTCGCGGCCGGCGGCAACATCAACCCG
>DAOUEO010000041.1:0-3139 GCA_034430455.1 Dehalococcoidia bacterium
GTGAATACCTGCGGCTTCATCGACGCGGCAAAGGAAGAATCGATCAACACCATCCTCCGCCTGGCGATGAAGAAGCGCCCCGGCCAGAGGCTGGTCGTCGCCGGTTGTTTGCCGGAGCTGCACGCCGAGGAGCTGGCGAGGGAGATAGAGCAGATCGACCACCTGTTCGGGGTGGAGGCCTGGGAGGAGATAGCGGCCCTTGCCGGCAAGAGCGCCCCGGATGAAAGGCGGAGTCATCTCCCGTCGCCGCAGAGGGCCAGCTCCTACCTGAAGATAGCCGACGGCTGCAACGCCCGCTGCAGCTTCTGCCTGATCCCTCGGATCAAGGGGCGGTTGCACAGCACGCCGCTCGACAGCATCGTCGCCCAGGCGCAGCGCCTCGCCGGCGAGGGTGTGCGGGAGCTGGTGCTGGTGGCGCAGGATAGCACCGCCTACGGCCGCGACCTGGGCATGCGCGACGGCCTGCCGGAGCTCCTCGAGCGACTGGCGGAGAAGGCGCCGGATATCCCCTGGATCCGGATCATGTACAGCTACCCGGGGCACATCAGCAGGCGGTTGATGGAGACAATGACTGACCTGCCGCAGGTCTGCCACTACCTGGACATACCCCTGCAGCACAGCAGCGCGGCGGTCCTCCGCCGCATGCGCCGGCCCAGCGATCTCGCCGAGGTGCGCCGGACGCTGGAGCGGCTGCGCGCGGCGATGCCGGATATCGCGCTGCGCACCACCTTCCTCGTCGGGTTCCCCGGCGAGACGGAGCACGAGTTCCAGGGCCTGCTGGACTTCGTCCGCGAGGTGAGGTTCGACCACGTCGGGGCGTTCGCCTTCTCGCCCCAGCCGGGCACCGAGGCCGCCCGCCTGCCCGACCAGGCGCCGGAGCGGGTGAAGCGGCGCCGCTACCGCGAGCTGATGGCGGTAGCCCAGGAGGTGTCCTGGGAGCGGAACCGAGAATGGGTGGACAGGGAGATGACGGTGCTGGTGGAGTCGAGGCCGGGGAAGCCGGGCCCGGAAGGGCCTCTCTTTGCCGGACGCTCCTACCGAGACGCGCCGGAGGTCGACGGAATGGTGATCTGCTCGGGGACGGCCACGCCGGGGGAGCTGCGACGGGTACGCGTCACGGAGGCGCTCCCCTACGACCTGCTTGCCGCGCCCGCAGACGCCTCCGACACCTAGAGCCTGCGCTACAACGCCTCCAGCAGCTCCACCTCGCAGTCCAAGACCTCGGCGTCGAGCCGGCTGCCGCGAATAAAGCCGGCGACCTTCGCCAGCGTGTCGCTGGCGTGTTGGCTGCTGTTCGAGACGCAGCTTATGCCCAGGGAGGCGATCTGCCATTTGTCGTGGTTGTCTATCTCGGCGATGGAGACGTTGTAGCGATTGCGGACGCGCGCTGTAATCGACTTGACGACCTGCCTCTTGCCCTTGAGCGAGGCGTTCTCGGGAAGGCGCAGGGTGATGCGGCACGCTCCAACGGTCATGGCTCTGTCTCCTCGCCGCCGCCTTCTTCGGGCAGGGCCGGCAGGTCATCCGGCCGCTCCAGGCCGAAGTGCTCCAGGAAGCGGACGGTTACGCCGAAAAGGGCAGGCCGTCCGGGGCTGCTGGCCCGGCCCACCTCCTCGATGAGCTCGCGCGCCAGGAGGGTGGCGACGGGGCCGTCGGAGTTGACGCCGCGGACCGCCTCGATGCCGGCGCGGGTGATGGGCTGCTTGTAGGCGATGATGGCCAGCGTCTCCAGGCCGGCCGCGGAGAGACGCTGCTGATGATCCATGTTGAGAAAGCTCTCCACGTAGCGGGCGGCCTCGGGGGCGGTCACTATCTGCACGAGGTCGCCGCTGTGCTGGAGGCGAAGGCCGCGCTGGCGGTACTCCTCCGCCAGGGATTCGAGCGCCGCCTCCACCTCCTCCGCCTTCGTGTGGAGACTGCGGGCCAGGACCTCTATCTCCACGGCGCCCTCGGCGACGAACAGCAGGCTCTCCAGAATAAGCTTGAGCTTATCAGGGGGTGGTCTACGTATCTTTGCCATATCCTCGCGTCATCCGGGTTGAAACGAGCTAGCTCTTCTCTGCCGGCGGCTCTTCTCCCGGCGCTGCCTCCTCCGGCGTTTCCTGATCGGGAGGCGATGCCTTCCGCCGTCGCGGTAGCTTGACGGCTGTCTTCTCTGGCTCCGCCGGGACAGGCTGGGGCGGCGTGCGCGGGCCCTTCTTGGCGGCGGAGGGCTGTCGCTCGTAATGGAGGCGGACCCGCGGAGGCCGGGAGACCGCCACCCGCATCTGCTGGGCCAGGGCGTCCTGCACCACCCGACAGGCTTCGTCGGCGACCGCGGCCACATTGGCCCCGGGGTCGACATGCAGGACCAGGTTGACGTCTACTGCCCTACCTTTGCCGACTACCTTGGCCCGGGCGCCGACGACATCGGCGACATCAGTCAACAGCTCCTCCAGCCGCCGCGCTATGGCGTCGGTGGAAAGGACGGCCCTGCCCGCCTCGACGCCTCCTACCGCCACTGTCGCCGGGGCGGGCGGCGCAAGCTCGAGGAGGATGACGATGAGGGCAACAAGGATGAGGATCGCCCCTCCCAGCGTGATCACCATCTTGGACGTGGTGTTGTCGTGGTCATCCACGTACTGCACGAGGTCGCCCATGCGGTCGATGCTCTCGGCGGCGGCCGCCCAGGCCAGTACGATGACGGCCACGACCAGGGCGATGAAAACCAGGGAACCAAGGACAATGAGTAGGCGATTCACTGCGTTCATCATCTCCTCCTAGCTCACGAGCTCTCCCCAGAACCCGCCGTCGCGCCGTCCGCTGAGGCGCACGGGCAGCACGCGATTGCTCAAAGGCTCGACGCTGGCTGCAAAGACCCTGATGTAGTTGTCGGTGAGGCCCTCCCAAACGGGGGCCGTGCCATCGCTGCCTTGCCTGCTCCGCTCCCAGAGGACGGAGGTCACCTCACCTTCGAAGCGACGCAGGAAGCGGTCGTTGAGCTCGCGCGCCAGTCCCAGCATCCGCCGTCCGCGCGCCCGCTTGACCGTGTCCGGCAGATGCTCCGGCATCCTCGTGGCCAGGGTACCGGGGCGGCGGGAATAGGGGAAGACGTGGAGGGCTGCGAACTCAACCTCTTGGCAGAGACGGTGCGTCTCTT
>DAOUEO010000042.1:0-13988 GCA_034430455.1 Dehalococcoidia bacterium
GACGCCGTGCAGGCTCTCCACAAGACATTCGCCCTGGAGACCGGGGAGTAGTCGCCTCGCGCGTCTGGAAAAGGCGAGGGGCGCCGTCTCCGACACCCCTCGCTTGTTGTTGGACCTGAGTCTCTTACTGCTGGAACCGCGACCAGTCCACGTTTTCCAGTCCCACCGCCTCCACGCCCGTCAGCTCCGGCACCTCCTCCGCCAGCACTCGCTCGATACCCAGCTTGAGCGTGATGCTGCTCATCGGGCAGCCGTTGCAGGCCCCCTCCAGTTGGAGGCGGGCGATCTTATCGGGAGTGACCTCGACGAGGCTCACGTCGCCGCCGTGGGACATGAGGGACGGCCGGATGGCCTCGAGTACCTCTCGCACCTTGGTTTCAAGTCCGTTCTCTGACACTGAAACCTCCGAATCTATCGTTTCTGCCGTCGCTACCTTCTATATCTAGCCTAACATGGGGCGACAAGCGACGTCAAACAGGAAGAACTGTCGAAATCAACATAAGTGTGCAGCCCCTGCCGCCCGACCGCTGCTATAATGAGCGGGGCAAACCCCGGAGACAGATGTTCAACCACCTTCACGTCCACACCGAGTACAGCCTGCTCGACGGCCTCGCCCGCATCCCCCAGCTCATGGAGCGCGCCCGCGAGCTGGGCCAGGAGGCGATCGCCCTCACCGACCACGGCGTCCTCTACGCCGCCATCGACTTCTACAGGGAGGCCCGCGCCCAGGGACTGAAGCCGATCATCGGCGTCGAGGCCTACGTCGCCGCCGGCTCCCGCCACACCCGCGAGCCCAAAGAGAAGCGGTCCCATCACCTCACCCTCCTCTGCCGCAATATGACCGGCTATCGCAACCTGCTGGCGCTGGTCACCAAGGCCAACCTCGAAGGCTACTACTACAAGCCGCGGATGGACAGGGAGCTGTTCCAAGAGCACGGCGAAGGGATCATCGCCCTCTCCGGCTGCCACGCCGGCGAGCTGCACCGCCTCCTCGAGAGCGGCGACTTCGACGGGGCGGCGGCGGCGGCCCGCTGGTATCAGGATAACTTCGACGCCTTCTACCTCGAGCTCCAGGAGCACAACATGCCGGAGCTGACGGCGGTCAACCGGCAACTGGTGGAGCTGTCCCGGCAGACAGGCATTCCCCTCGTGGCCACGAACGATGCCCACTACGTCTACCAGGAGGACGCCCCAACTCAGGACATCCTACTCTGCATCGGCACCAACTCCTCCCTGCTCGACGAGAAGCGTGTGCGGATGAATGACGACTCCTACTACCTCAAGTCGGAGGAGGAGATGCGGGCTCTCTTCCCAGAGCTGCCGGAGGCGATTGAGAACACCTGCCGCATCGCCGAGATGTGCGACCTCACTCTGGAGTTCGGCGATCTCCACCTGCCCGAGGCGGAGGTGCCGCCGGGCAAGCTCGCCGACGACTACCTGGCGGAGCTCTCCTATCGAGGGCTGGAGCGGCGCTATCCGCTGGGGTCGGAGGAGGCGCGGCGCCGTCTGGAGTACGAGCTATCGGTAGTCCGGGAAACCGGCTTCGCCAACTACATACTGGTCGTGAGGGACTTCGCCGAGTTCGCCCGCGGGCGCGGCATCGCCATGGGCGTCCGGGGCAGCGCCGCCGGCAGCATCATCCTCTACTGCCTGGGCATCACCGACATCGACCCCCTGGCCCACCGGCTGGTGTTCGAGCGCTTCCTCAACGTGGAGCGACGCGAGATGCCGGACATCGACATGGACTTCGCCGACGACCGCCGCGACGAGGTGATCCGCTACGTCGCCGAGAAATACGGCCACGACCACGTGGCCCAGATCATCACCTTCGGCACCATGGGCGCCAAGGCCGCCATCCGCGACGTCGGCCGCGCCCTCGGCATGACCTACGCCGACGTCGACCGCGTCGCCCGCCTCGTGCCCAACGCCCTCAACATGACGATCGAGCGGGCGCTTACGGAGAACGCCGAGCTGCGCACCGCCTACGACCTCGATGACCAGGTGCGGCGCCTCGTCGACACCGCCCAGCGGCTGGAGGGGATCGCCCGTCACGCCAGCACGCACGCCGCCGGCGTGGTCATCTCCGGCGAGCCCCTCGTAGACTACGTCCCCCTGCAGAGGCCCGTTCGCAGCGCCCGCCTCGGCGGGTCGCCGAACGGCGAAGAGAGCGCCATCCCCATGACCCAGTTCGCCATGGAGCAGGTGGCGCAGATCGGCCTCCTGAAGATGGACTTCCTGGGGCTCGTGAACCTCACCATCCTCGGCGAGGCCGTGAGGATCATCCGCGAGACGCGGGGGATCGAGGTCGATATCAATGACCTGCCCGACGGCGACCCCAAGACCTACGAGACGCTCTCGCTGGGCGAGACGTTCGGCGTCTTCCAGCTAGAGAGCCCGGGAATGCGACGCTACATCCAGGAGCTCAAGCCCCAGTCCATCGCCGAGCTCGCCGCCATGGTGGCCCTCTACCGCCCGGGCCCCATGCAGCACGTGCCCACGTATTGCCGCGCTAAGCACGGCCTGGAGCAGATCCGCTATCCCCACCGCGACCTAGCTGACATCCTCGACGAGACATACGGCGTCATCGTCTACCAGGACCAGGTGCTGCTCATCGCCCAGAAGTTCGCCGGCTATTCCCTGGGCGAGGCTGATATCATGCGCAAGGCGATGGGGAAGAAGATTCCGGCCGTGATGCACGCTGAGCAGGAGCGCTTCATCACCGGCGCCCACGCCCGCGGCTACAGCGACGCCGACGCCCGCCAGGTATTCGATCTCATAGAGCCCTTCGCCGGCTACGCCTTCAACAAGTCCCACGCCGTCTCCTACGCCACCATCGCCTACCGCACCGCCTACCTCAAGGCCAACTACCCCGCCGAGTACATGACCGCCGTGCTGATGCTCGCGTCCGGCCACCCCAGCGGCGCTCAGGAACGGACGGCCGCCGCCGTCGCGGAGTGCGTGAAGCTAGGATTCACCGTCCTGCCTCCCGACATCAACCGCAGCCGCGTCAATTTCGCCATCGAGACGCCGGCGGACGGGCAGCAGGCGATCCGCTTCGGGCTGGGCGTGATCAAGAACGTCGGGACGGGAGCGGTAGAGAGTATCGTGGCGGCGCGGGAGGAGAAGGGCCCCTTCAGCTCGATTGAAGACCTCTGCCGGCGCGCCCCCCTGCGCAGCCTGAACAAGCGGGCGCTGGAGAGCGTCGTCAAGGCGGGCGGGCTCGACTGCCTGGGTGATCGGGCCACCCTCCTCGCCAACGTCGACCGCGTCCTCGCGCTCGCCCAGCGGGAGCAGCGGATGCGGGAGTCGGGCCAGACGACGATGTTCGACCTCTTCGGCGAATCGGTCGATACCCCTCTCCCGACACTGGAGATGGAGCAGGCCGAGGTCTCGCGCGGGGAGCGCCTGGCCTGGGAGAAGGAGGTGCTGGGCATCTACGTGTCGGAGCATCCCTTCAGCAGCGCCGCCGCCGCCCTCTCCACCCACGTCACCGCCGTCTGCGGCGAGGTGACCGCCGAGATGGCCGGCCGTGAGGTGGTGCTCGCCGGGATGGTCTCCGCCACGCGAAACCTCTTCACCCGTGAGGGGCGCACCTTCTGCGCCGCCGTCGTGGAAGACCTCTCGGGCAACGTGGAGGTGACCATATGGCCCGAACAGTATGAGCAGACCCGCGACCTGTGGGTGGAGGGTAACATCCTCATCATCCTGGCGCGGATAAGGGAGCGCGGGGAACGGCTGCAGGTGAGCGTCCAGCAGGTGGCCCTGTACCAGGCCGGCGGCCCGGGGACGGAGCCGCTCCTCATCCCCGGCTGGGTCCGAAAAGGGAGAGGGGGGACAGAGGCCGAAAACCGGCGGACGCCCTCCCCCCGTCCGGCGGCCAGACAGCCCTCCCCGCCGAGCGGAGGGAGCGCGCCCGTCCCGCCGCGATTGCTCATCTCCCTGCGGGAGACGGAGGACGAGGCGACCGACCGCGAGCGCCTGGCCGAACTCATGGCCGCCCTGGTCAACTTCCCCGGCGAGGATGAGTTGCGCCTTGTCGTCCATACCCGCGTTGGGGAGCGGGTGGATCTGGCGCTCCCCCCGGCGAGGGCCTGCGAGGAGCTGCGCGCCAGAGCAGCGGAGATACTCGGTGACCAAGGCTCGGCAGAATTCGAAGACAAAGTCGCCGCTCGGGCTCCCGGCGCTTAGGGCCCTGGTCGCAGAGGGCTTCTAGGGCCCACCGTCCGGACAGAGGCGGTCTGTCGCCTGAAGGAGCGGTGGGCAATGTCCGAGCCCGGAGAAGGGATGATGCAGGACTTCGGAAGCGTCTGCGCGAGCCGGAGTCGGGCTAGTCCTCCCAGACGGCGGGCAGGGCGCCGACGCCCGCCCGCACTACCAGACCCCGCAGCCCCTCGTTCTTGAAGACATCGTCGTCGCGCAGGGGCGGGGCAGCGTTGTCCGACGGCGGCCTTGCCCCCGCCGGCACCGACGGCTTCGACCTCTTGCCGGCGTCAGCCATTCTCCCCCTCCTGTCGCGGACTCCCGCCCGCGGCGTCGCCGGGACGGAGGTAGCTCTGATAGAAGTCGTGGACGTAGCTGGCGCCGCGCCCCAGGACCACGCCGCTGAGGACGATACCCAGTTCGGCGGGCCGCGGCGTCAGCCCCAGGATGTCGCGGGTGATGTCGAGGTCGTACGCCCAGGCGAGGACGACGCCCACGACCACGGCGACGTAGCGGATGAGGTCGCCCGGCAGACGGGCGGCGGAGAGCGGCCCCGCGAAGAGGTACTCGGTGAGGCTCTCGGCGAGGAAGGCGAGGGCGAAGACGGCGAAGATCGGCTCGGTCATTATCATTCTCCCACAGGTCACGTGTAGACGGCGACGAGCACGGCGTCGTTAGGGTTAGCGTCGTCGAAGAAGATGATGGCGCACCCGCGGCCGGCCACCATCTCGCCGGCCGGGATGTTGCGGGCCACCGGCACGCCGGACAGCCAGACGGAAAGGCTCCCCGCCACCTGCACCGTCGCGGTGTAGGCGCCGGTGTCGAACGCCTTGATCTCCCCCTTGCGGACACGCATGGCGCTCCCTCCTACACGGCGCCCAGCCGGAGGCGCATCTGGTAGAGCGGCGCCGCCCCGGCGCGCGAGTAGTGGAGCGAGATGCCCAGCACGCGGCGGCGCGCCTCGCTCAGCCCCGCGGCGGGGTCGGTCACCGTCACAACGTCGTACAGCTCCTGCCCGCAGTTGACGGGCACGGCGATCTCGTCGTCGAGCGACGCCATCGCCGCCTGCCTCATCAGGGCGTCCACCCGCTGCTGTAGCTGGTCGGCGGTCGCCAGGTTGAGGTCCTGCACCTGCCGCAGGCGGTCGTAGACATCGTCGATGCTCTCCCAGTCGAAGGCGTCGAGCATCCGTCCCTGCCCGAAGACCTGGACACGGTTGAAATCGAGCGCCCCAGTCCCGTAGCGGCCGGACAGGATGACGTGGTCGCCGCCGTAGCCGTAGTCCGCCTCCTGATCGGGGAGGGGGTTCAGCCCCATGCCGGTCTCTCCCACCATCTGCACCACGTCGGGCACCATCTGGAGGAGGCGCTGCACGGCCAGCCGGCCGTCCTCGCCGGGATGGACGGCGAAGGCGGGACGGAAAGAGGTAAGCGTCGAGCTGCTGCTGCGACATACGAACTCCAGCCCCGCCCGCGCGAAGATGAAGCTGAGCAAGTGAAAGACGCTCGCTGCCCCCGCCACCCAGGCGTACTCGCGACGGGCGCGCCACCTCTCCAGCAGCGACCAGCCGTCGCGGGCATGCAGGACAAACACGGAGCCGCCGCGGCCGCTGCTGTACTCCCACCCCTCGATCCAGTAGCGGGGGCCGGCTGATACGAGCGGGCCCTCAGCGGTGACGTAGCCCGGGCTCATGTCCACCTGGGAGCCGCGCTTGATGACGGTCAGGGAGCCGCTCGTCAGGTCGCTGTAGCGGCCGTCGTCGTTGCGGAGGAGGAGGCGGAGGCGCCCGTCGAAGGAGGCGCACTCCTCTCTCACTTCCAGCACATCCTCGCTCACGTCGAGCGCGGGGGCGCTGAAAGAGGCCCGCCACACGCCGAAAGGGGTAGAGAGCCAAACCACACTCTGACTGTGGGCGATGGCCATCCCGTAGCCGCTGCTTATATCGAAGGGCACGGGCTCGCGCCAGCTATGACTCACGAAGTCGCCGACCACGGAGACGTGCGTCCAGAAGGGCCGCGAATAGGACTGGTTGCCGTTGAACCTCTCCACGAACAGCATCCGATAGGTGTCCGCCCTGTCCAGGAAGGGGGCGCGGAACTCCACATTGGAGCCGGCGTCGGCGCGGGCCAGCTCAGTGAGGCCCGACCAGGTATCGAGTGGCTGGTTGAAGCCGTCGCCGTAGACCGCTGTCCAGACGCCGGTCGCGCCGGAGGCGTCGCTGCCAACGACCACGACGTTGAAATCGATCGCGTAGCAGCAGGCCAGCCCCGCCACGGAGGCGAGGCTGTTACTCCAGGCGGCGGGCGAGCCCCAGACGCCTCCGCTGCGCTTGACCCGGTACACCGTCGCGCCGACGGAGTAGATGAGAAGGGCGGTGCCATTGCTCTTGAGGTCGGCAGCCAGCCAGTCTACGGCCCCGGCGGCGGTCGCCACCGTCGTCGGGCTGCCGAAGGTTGAACCATAGTCGGTGCTCTCGATCAGCTTGACCGTTACGTTGTCGGTGTCCACATAGAGGAGCAGGACGTTAGCGCCGTCGCTGGCGAGGGCGATGCCCGCCGTTGAGGATACCGTCGCGCCGAAGGCCCAGGACGCGAAGTCCTTGCCCGGACCGGGGGCGTCCACCCGCTGCAGGCAGAGTTGGCCGGTGGACGGTTCGACGCGGGCGCGTATGAGAGAGCCGTCGCCGGGCATCGTCGCGGCATGGAAGTAGTCGCTCTCGCCGCCGCTGTAGAGCCGCTCCCAGACCAGGCGCGCGACGTTGCCGATGCGCTCCCTGATCTGGACCTGGACATAGGGGACGGCGCTGGGGCTCTTCTGAGCAGTCAAAAGGGAATCTGGTAGTCCGCGCATACTCTCGAACAGGGCTGATCCTGCTTCTACACCCCTACACGGGGAGGTCACCCGCCTGGACATCCGGCGCCAGGGCGGGAGGGTAAAGGCGGCGCGCGCGCACGCCGCTGCGACGGCCGTGGCGGGCGAGGGCAGCGGCGAAGGCGGCCGACCGCTCCTGCCCCCAGACCAGGTAGCTACGCCAGACGTCGGCGCCGCCGACGTTGACGCGGTTGCCCGCGAAGCTCGCCCACTCGAGGGCAGCGTAGGCGGCGGCGCCCGTCGCCAGCACGTCCTCCAGGGCGGCCGGCACCGTCGAGGTCGTATCGTCTAGGGTGTGCAGCCGGCCGTAGAAGACGTTGACCTGCTGCGCGGCCAGCGGCGGCGAATCGACGAGCAGGGTGAGGGTGTCCCCCCACAGAGAGAAGGAGACGTAGGCAGGCGGGTACTGATCCAGCGGGTACTCCACCGCCTCCACGACCACGCGGTCGGCCAAGGACGCCAGCGGCAGGTCGCGGCTGCCGGCGGTGGTGGTGAGGACGACCTTCGCCTCAAGGGGGACAGCCAAGCTGAGCTCCCGCACCGCCCGCGCGATGTGCCGGTCGATCTCGTCGTTCGACCAGCGGTAGTTCTCGGAGTCTTCGTCGTGGAGGTCGCGGCGGACAAGGGTCCTCATCTGCGAGAGGTTCATTGGTTCGCTCCTACTTGATCTCGATCACGGCGAATACGAGGGGCGTGGTTTGGGTGCTGGCCCGCAGGCACAAGGGCGAGCCGGTGCCCCGCCACTGCGGCCGGAAGGTGTGGCTCCCCGCCGCCGCCACCACCGCTAGCTCCCCTCTCGACGGCGCCTCCCCCCTCGACGAGTTCGCCGAACAAGCGCAGTCTTCCCATCGAACCCTCCTAGCTGGGGGTAGCGTAGACGTTCAGCAGGAGGCTGCCGGCGGTGGCCGACACGACCTTCAGGAAGACGACGGCGCCGCGCACCTCCGCCTCCAGCGCGGGGACGGCGTTGGCGGCCAGCTCCTCCTGGGTGAACTCGCGCGCCGCGCCCCGGAAGTACTTCTCGGCGGCGGCGTTCCAGTTGAGGATCTGCACCTCGAGCGCCGTCAGACCCGTGCTGCCGCCGGCGTCGATGTCGAAGCGGACGCGGCGGAATCCCCCGCAGTCCACGCCGACGCCGGCGGATGTGGGGTCGCTGCTGTCGGGCGCCGTGAGCGCCTGGCGGTGGAGGATGGTCGCCGCTTCCTCGTAGACGGGGGCTTTGGGCACGCCCCGGGTGTCGATGCGAACGTCGGGCACGGTTCTCTCCTTACTTGGGGCAGGCCTTCGGGCCGAAGGCAGAGGATAGGATAGAATATGTGTTCTAGTCGCGTCAAGGGGGAAGTGGCACACGGGGAGGGCAGGAGATGAGAAAGAGGCCTGCGAGTTGAGCGGCTCAGCACAGGGAGACGTTGCCTCTCCCGTTCAATTCGCCCTATACTGCGTGCGGCGGCTGCACAGAGCCCCATCGAACGAGAACCTTGAAACCGCGCCAGGAGAGTCATTATGCGGAGAGCAACACTTCGTTGTACCGGCTGGGGGCTGGCAGGGCTGGTGGCACTGCTGCTCGCCGTAGGTCCGATGCCAGCGGGCGTAGAGGCCGCAACCGTGAGTGTGGACGATGACGGTTCCGACTGTATCGACGGCGGCGCCCCTGACTACACCGACCTGAGCGACGCCATCGCCGCGTCCGGCAGCGGCGATATCATACGCGTGTGCGAGGGGGAGTACACCGAGACCTCGATGAGCATCAACTCGCCCAGCCCTCTCACCATCACCGGCCCCGGCGATACCCCGGAGGACGACGGGGTAGCCATCATACACCACGGCGGCGGCTTCACCACCCTCTTCGACATCAACGCCGACAATATCACAGTGAGCGGCCTCGTGCTGGACCTGGCGCCACCGGTATCGAGCAGCGGTTTCGAGATCTCGGGCGACAACGTCACGGTGGCCAACAACGAGATCGCCGACAGCAACTCGACGGCCATGAGCATCACAGGGACCCCTGTCCCCATCGATGTCGTTGTCGACGGGAATTATCTCCATGACAACAACGGCAATATTTCCCTTTACTGCGACTCCTGCGAGATTACGGATAACACAATCGCCGCCGGAGACACGCACGGGATCAACCTCCACGGTGACGACGGCATCATCACCGGCAATACCATCACCGAGGGCAGGTGGGCCATCACGGTCTCCGGCAGCAACAACCTGGTTGCCGACAACACGGTAACGAGCTCGTCCAACAGTCCGGCCATCACTGTCAACCCGGGAGACGCGGTCGTTCGTGACAACACGCTTTCCGGGTCCTCGGGCACGGGTATCCGTGCCAACCTATATAACCCTCCCTACGACGACATCCAGGTCGAGATAATCCGCAACACCTTCACCAACTTCGACACCGGCATCGAGCTGGAAGACGGAGACTTCGGTGATGGCTTCGTCATCGACGCTCTCATCGGCGGCTCCGAGGCGAACGCCAACACCTTCCGCTCGACAGGCGGGACGTCAACCGACTTCAACTTCCTGCTCGACAACGTCTCCCCCAGCGACGTCTCCGCCGAGTACAACGATTGGGGCCTGTGCACCGCGACGGAGATCGCGCGGGAGGTGAACGACCAGAGCGACGACGCCTCTCTGGGGCCGGTAGACTTCGAACCGTTCATCGAGCCGTCCAGGTGCCAAGAGCGACGCCGGGCAACGGCAACGCCCATGCCGACGGAGACGGCTACACCTACAGAGATGGCACCAACAACGACGCCGATGGACACCCTTCCACCACCTCCGATCGCTACGGCAACCCCCTTCGGCGGCGTGGGGCCGGGGGTAGTGCCACCATCCACCGGCAGCGGCCCAGCGGGCAGCGGCTCCTCGTGGACGCTGCTGGCCTGTCTGCTCGCGGGCACAGCGGCGATAGGGGCGGGAGGACTGCTGCGGTTCGCCCGGGGCCGACGGCGTTGAACTCGTCGGGGTAGGGCCACACGAGCAGTAGGCGGCCCGGCACATCGCGCATAACACCAAGAGCCCCCACCACCACGGCGGGGGCTCTCCTTATGTGCCAGGGTTCGTTTCCGGGCTAGGGACGCACGCCGATCAGCTTCGACAGCTTCAGCGTGTTGAACAGCGCCAGCGAGACGTACCACTTGACGCGCGTGCGGGTGGCGTCCTTCGCCTCCAGGCTGCCCACGCGCTCCACCTGCAGGCCGCCCGGCGCGGTGAGGCCGGACAGCGCCCCCTCGCCGAGCTGCACGGCGTAGATGGTGGAGCAGTCGGTGCTGGTGCCGACGGTCTTGGTATCGGAGATGAAATCGCAGACGCCGACCGGTATGCCGTCGTAGTACTGCACCATCTGGCCGAACTCGTTGCGGTCCGTCTCCAGGAAACCGCCGGAGGTGCGGGCCAGATTGTTAAGGGTGCGCCGGCTGCGCTTGCTCATGAGCAGGATGCCCGGCTTGCCCCCCTTGACCAGGTCGATGAGCTCGTCCAGCTTCGCCAGGGTAAGGCTGCCGCCGTTGGCGCCCATGCTGATCGTCTGGCCACTTTCCGTCAGCTTGTCGACGCCGTCGAACGCCTTGGCGTCGCCGGCGGTGTCGCCGTTGACGAAGGTATCCTCGAACTTCTGCTGCACGGCCTTCGCCTTGAGCTGGACGACGGCCGCCTCCAGGTCCTGCAGGTTGCTGCGGGTGGCGAGGAGGAAGTTATCGATGTCGGCGTCGCCGCCCACGATCTTGAGGGTAGCGGTGACCTGGGTGACGGTGGGCGTGCTCTCGCTCCACGTGTCGCCGACGTCGTAGAAGGCGGCGGTCGCGGCGGCGTTCTCGCGGTTGTAGGTCAGCCCATTGCCCACGATCTCGATGAAGGGCAGGGCCTGGAGGATGGGGCTGTCCTTGATGATCGTCTCGACGACGCCGGTGAGAAGGACATCGTTGGACAGCTTCGATGCTTCCGCTAGGGTAAGTGCCACGGTGATTCCCTCCTATGGTGGAACAATGGCGGTCTAGAGACCCCCGCTAGATTGGGTTCGACGGCTACTTCTGGCCGAGGCCGAGGCGGATCTTCTCGATGGGGCTCAGGGCGGAGAGGTCCGGCGCCGTGCGCGGCGGCGACCCCGTGGGCACGCGCCCCGCCTGCGCCTGCGACTCCAGACGCTCGCGGACCTGGAGCACCGTCTGGTGGGCCCGCTCCATGGCCGCGTCCACCTCTTCTATCGACTCCCCGCTCACCATCTCGCCAACGACCTCGGGGGCCGCCGTCAGGAGCGCCTCGCGGTACTTCCCGACGGCGGCCTGGAGGCGAGCGTGAAGGTCATCCTTCTCCGTCTGAACGGCGGATAGTCCTACCTGTGCAGCAGACAAGTCCACCTGGACGGAAGACAGCTCCGCCTGCGCGGCGGCTAGCTGCTCGCGCTGTTGGCGGTTGAGATCGTCCACGTGGAGGGCGCGAGCCTCCCGGTCGGCAGCCGTTGCCTGGAGGCGCTCGTTCTCCGCCCGCGCCTCGGCGAGCTGCTCCTGTAACGCTGACAGTTCATCTTCAGACATTCCACACCCCCAACAAGATCAGCAGTCCGACAGAGGCAGAGAATAGAATATATGTTCTCTCTTGTCAACGCGCATATGTCACCGGTCGAACCCCGACCCGATTTCGATTATCATGCTCCGTAATGGTCAACCACAGTGAGATGAGCGTCGAAGCCGACCCGGCTCCAGGCAGCGAGACGCCCCCGGCTCTCCGCTACCGGCTGGGCGCGCTCGCCGCCCGACTCCGCGATCGCCGCCTCGCCAGCCACGTGGCCTGGGTGGTGGTCATCCTCGCCGTCGCCCTGACCGCCCGCAGTCTCTGGGTCGCCTACGCTCCCGCCGACCCCAGCGACGGCCGGCACCTGAACGACACGCAGTTCTACTTCGGCTCCGCCGTTCAGCTCGCCGAAGGCAAGGGCTACGTAAGCCCCTGGACAGGAGTTACCACCGCCCAGTGGCCTCCCGGCTACACATTCCTCCTGGGAGGGCTGTTCCGCCTTTTCGGCGCCCACGTGGAGGTCGGCTGGGCCGCCAACATCGTCCTGGGCGCACTCACCTGCATCGCCCTGTACGTCGTAGGATGCCTCATTGGCGGTCAGAGGGTGGGAGCACTCGCCGGCCTGGCCCTGGCCGTCCTACCCGGGCATGTCTTCTTCTCCTCGGCCTTGCTCTCGGAGATCCCCTTCACCCTCCTGACCGTTGTCACCATGGCGCTCATCCTCATCGTGCCCCGCGCTAGAGGCGACCGGATGGCCCTGCGTCTTGCCGTCGTGGGCGCATTGATCGGCGTGGCCGCGCTGGTGCGGGGACAGGGACTCATCCTCCTCCCGACGGCGGCGGTCTTCTGGTGGCTCTCCACCGCCGACCTGATGCGGGCGCTCAAGTGGACCGCCGTTATCGCCGCCGCCTCCCTGCTCGTCATCGTCCCCTGGACGGTCCGCAACCACAAAGCCATGGGCAGCTTCGTCTTCATCAGCACCAACCAAGGCGGGAATCTGTACATGGGGAACCACGAGGGGGCAAGCGGCGGTTTCCAGTTCGAGGCTGGGGTCTGGATCGTCGACGAATACGCGCACCTATCTCTGAAGAGGCAGGAGGTGGAGTCAAGCAACCGAGCGCTGCGCGAGGGGATCGAGTTCATGTTCAGCCACCCCGACAAGGAGTTGCAGCTCATTGGGTCGAAGCTGCGCTACCTCTACCAGGACGACGAGGAGTCGTTGAGCTGGATCGACGCGCCGGAGGTGGGCAAGCCGCTGGAGTCCCGCCCCATCCTGGCGGACATCGCTAACGATTCCTACTTCGCGATCCTGGCCCTCTCTGCCGGCGGGCTGGTCTACTGGCTGCGGCGGCCGCGCAGCGCCGTGGCCCTGCCGCTGGTCATGGTGCTCCTGTTCACGGCGGGCCAGTTGCTCTTCTTCACCGTCACCCGCTTTCACTTCCCGATGCTGCCGTCGTTCTGCCTGCTGGCGGCGGTGGGAGTGGTGAAGGGGGTGGAAGGGCTGTGGTCGTGGGCGGCAGCGCGAAGGACGACATGAGGTCGCGGGCAGCACGCTGCGTCCGAGGGGTAGCCCGCCTGCTGAAGAGGCTGGCGACCCGTCTCCGGGACCGGCGCACTCTCGTCCACCTCGCCTGGATCGTCGTCATCCTCGCCGTCGCCCTGACGGCACGCAGTCTCTGGGTAGCGCACGCACCCGCCGACCCCACCGACGGTAGACATGTGGACGACACACTGTTCTACCACTACTCCGCCGCCGGGCTTGCGAAGGGGTCAAGCTATGTAAGCCCGTGGACAGGAGCAAACACGGCCCAATGGCCCCCCGGCTACTCCTTCCTCCTGGCCACACTCTACCGGCTCTTCGGCACGCACGTGGAGGTCGGCTGGGGCGCCAACATCGTCCTGGGCGCGCTGACCTGTGTCGCCGTCTACGTCGCGGGATGCTCGATCCTCGGCAAGAGGGTGGGCGCTCTCGCCGGCCTGCTGCTGGCCGTCTTCCCCGGCCACGTCTTCTTCTCCTCTCTCATCCTCTCAGAGACTCTGTTCACGTTCCTGGTCGTCGTAGCGATGACTCTCATCCTCTTCGCAGGGCAGGACAAGAAGAGGGGAGCGCTGAGCGCTATCCCAGCCGGTCTCGTCGTGGGAGCGGCGGCACTGACGCGAGGGCAGGGTCTACTTCTTATCGTCGTCGCGCTCCTGTTCTGGTGGCTCTCCACCGCCGACTGGCGACGCACTCTGCGCTGGACGGCGGTGCTCATCCTCGCCGCCCTGGCCGTCGTCATCCCCTGGACGGTCCGCAACTACGTGGCGATGGACAGCTTCGTCTTCATCAGCACGAACGCCGGGGGCAACCTCTACGTGGGCAACAACGAGGAGGGCAACGGGCGCTTCATCTTCGGCAT